>NZ_JAVJUO010000166.1:0-30349 GCF_040220555.1 Coleofasciculus sp. C1-SOL-03 | reverse complement strand
AAGCCAGCCGTTGAGTTCCCATCGGTGCAACCTGCAAGACCGTCACACAAAGTCGAGTAGCTGCTTGTTGGGGGGTAAACTAGACATTTCCTGATTATATCCGAGAAAATGTCTAGTTATGTCACTAATTGTCTAGATATTTACCGACTGTTAGTTAACCCCAACTAATTACGAGTAATTTAGTTGGGGCTTCTCGGTAAGGAACACAAAAGCCCCTAAGAAGAGATAGGGTAAGGAGCGAGCGCTCTTTCTGGCGAGCCAACGCCGTCAACTGGAAGGACTTCAGGGTCAAAATGAATAAACAATAGAGTTTTTGATGACTCCCTTTTTAAAGTTCAATTTTTCCCCACACCCGACACCCCACACCCCACACCCCACACCCGACACCCCACACCCCACACCCCACACCCGACACCCCACACCCGACACCCCACACCCGACACCCCACACCCGACACCCGACACCCCACACCCGACACCCCACACCCCACACCCGACACCCGACACCCGACACCCAGCTCCCCTAAACGGGTCGTTCTGACCAACGAGCAACATTTGCCAGAATTGATTCAGGCTGCTCAAACACATCCATAAATATCTGGTGATAATAGCACTCTTCGGCAGAACGTAATCGTGCTTCTGGATGTTTTTGGCGATAGGCTTGGGCTTGGTCTTCGCTCATGACTTGTGACAGCATTTGGGTTAATAAATCCACGGTGCCACTGCCTTCATCAAACTGCTCTTTTGTACGCCAAACAATCTCAGTTGGTAACAAATCCTCAAAGGCTTTTCGCAAAATCCATTTTTCCACTAATGGATCACCCGCTAGTTTCAAATGGGCGGGAATTCTTTGACCAAGTTCAATCATTTTCAGATCTAAAAATGGAACTCGTCCTTCCAGGGAGTGAGCCATGGTTAAACGGTCTACTCGCTGTAAGTTAATGTTATGCAAGCTCGTCACCGATCGCCGTAATTCGCGATGCAGGATATCGTTATCGGGAATACCTTTGTAGTAGGTGTAACCCGCAAACAGTTCATCCGCCCCCTCACCCGTGAGAATCACCTTGACATACTGAGCGGCGAGTCGTGAGGTAAAGTAACAGGGAATCGCACTGCGAACTAAGTCTTGGTCAAAGGATTCCAGGGAATAAATAATTTCGGGGAGTTTTTCTTTAACTTCCTTGGGTGTAATCACATACTCATGGTGAATCGTATCCAGATGCTTAGAGACTAAACGGGCAGCTTTTATATCTTTACTCCCGTCAATTCCCACCGAGAAGGTGTGCATTTTATCGATATGCTGTCTGGCTACAGCCGTGGTGATACTGCTGTCTAAGCCACCGGAGAGGAAGCAACCGAGGGGAACATCACTCATCAGCCGCTTCACTACAGACGCTTCCACAGTTTCCCGCACTTCGCGAATGAAAGCCTCGGCGTCAGCATCTACCTCTGGCTGAATATCTGGCACTTGGTAGAACGTCGAAAACCCGGTTTCTGAGGAGAAAAAGGTTCCGGCTGGGAATTCCTGGACATTCTCGCACACAGAAGCGATCGCCTTGAGTTCTGAGGCAAAAATAAACGCACCATCTTTTTTGCCGTAGTATAGGGGTTTAATGCCAATGGGATCACGGGCGGCAAACAATTGATCCCCATCTGCGATCGCAAAAGCAAACATCCCATCGAGTTGGTCAACGGACTCGATTCCCTGATCTTCGTACAGATGCAAAATTGCCTCTGTATCGCTTTTAGTCCGGAACTTAAATCGTTCCGCTAACTGGGGGAGTAACTGAGGAAAGTTATAAATTTCGCCATTTCCGACAATCACTCGCGCCTTGCGATCGCCGTATATCGGTTGGTTTCCCCCTTGCGGGTCCATAATACTCAGCCGTCGATGTCCCAGAACACCCGCCTGGATTGGTGACACAAACATTCCCTCGGCGTCTGGACCTCGATGGATTAAGGCATCCATCATCGTTTTGACGCTGGTTTGATCAATTTGCCCCCATATTCCAGCAATACCACACATTTATGCTATGCACTCCTTTTAATTTTGTTTCCATCGAGTGACTTTGCCACGCCTATCAATCTTGACACATCGCTCAATCTGCATTTGTCAGTTGGTAACATTAGCGGGTGTGTGCATCGAATGTAAAGGATGAACTGTCGAGAGTGCAGAGGTGCAGCGGAACAATCATGTCTGTCCATACTGCCATATGAACTAAAGTGTTTTGGTCAACCTTATTTTCACAGCCATCCCACGACTTCAGGGCTACTGAAAACCCAGACCTCAGCTCTTAGCAGGTCTGGGTAGTTTATATCAAAAATTATGGCGTGGGGCTTCTCGCGGATTAAGCTAATTCAGCTATACACTAGCTGGCACTTGCGCCTTAGATGTTAACCGTTCATAAGTGGCTCGCATCTTCAGACCCACCAGAATCTGGAATAATCCAGAACCATTGTTAGAACCGGGATAGTCCTTATGCTTGAGCAACAGTTCGGTCATCTCACCATAGTATTTCGTGGAGGTGTTGCTGAGGTGACTTTCGATGTAAATCATCTCCTCTAGATTGTCAAATTGACCATCCACTTCCAACACAGATACATCATGACCGAAGTAGCTATCCGGACCATAGTACAACTTGATCCCAGGATAAGCACAGGTCAACTTCCGACCACAAGGTCTCCAGTCAATTGTTGAGCCTTCATCAAACAGATAGACAGGTTCAAAGCCTTCTACACCTTCCTTCTGTACCAAGCGCACCCGCAGGATCTTGCATTCTTTATCTTCTTTGAGTAACTGAGTCGGTAATATCTGAATCACGACATCAGCAAACTCTTTTTGGGGTTCGATGTAAGCACTGAAGTCAGGGCGTCTAGCGTTAATCGACGCTAGAATATCTTCGTAGGTATGCCCCCGTTCTGCCATGTCCCGCTGGATTTTCCAGTTAATCTTGACTTCATCACTGATATCCAGATAAACACCGAAATCAACCAGCGATCGCACCCGCTCATCATACAAGGGGTGCAATCCTTCGATTACCACGACTTTATTAGGTTCTACTCGTTCCGGTGGATCAAGTTCACCCGTCTCGTGGTTATAAATTGGCTTATCAATCGCCTGACCATTTTTGAGCGCTTTGATTTGCTCATACATCAGGTCAAAATTATTCGCCTTGGGGTTAAGTGCTGTTACCCCTGCCGCTTTACGCCCTTTACGGTCTAAGCTGTGATAGTCATCTAAGCAGATGACCGTCATAAACTCTTCACCAAATAGGTCTGCCAAGCGATGCAGAAATGTGGACTTCCCGCATCCAGAGTCTCCAGCGACGGCTATTAATACCACGCGGTCTAGCTGAGTGGTCATAGTTTCCCTCTAACGCAAAAAATAGTTTCAAATAGAGTTTCCAGCAATCCAAGTCCCAAGTCTAGGGTCAACCCGTCTGTTGCTCGCGTGCCTTTAACCCGTCACGGATTGGCGACAGGTGTGAGTCTTCCCCAGCGGATAAGACTCAAGCCAGACACGGGGTAAGTATTTAATACTAACGGCTGTTTGTGGATTCTACCAAAATGAGATTATGTCTACAAGTCTTAACGTTTCTCCTCAATTCCTTAACATAATCCTAAAGTGAGTTGTGCAAATTGGATCAAAAAATTTCAAATTGACTCGATTTTAGCTGTTTGTCGGTCAATGACCGAGTTCTCCACCAGAGCCACCTGCTGAGAATTGCCTCCTAACAGATGCCCACAGCAGTCATAAGAGTTGGAACTTTGCCAACTCAATCAATTAGACGTATTCTAGAGTATACATTGAACCGACTTCATTCCCCACCCAGTTGAGCCGAGTTAACGACTGTACACACTCCGCTTTGTCGTGAGCGTGTGGGCTGGAAGCCAAGTCAGTTGCCCAAACAGCGATTGGATGCAATGCCACTCGGATTGGCATTACTGGGAATTCATCCCACACTGAATAAAAGTTACAGCGTGGGACATCTATTGCCGGATTAGTTAACGGGGGAATAACGGGAGTCCACAGCCAGGTATCAAGGTCAATGACCTGCGATCAACTCTACGGGATGAAGCGACTGAAACCCTGATTGGGAGGTTGCTTCATTCGTCACGAATTGATGAAATGTTGTACTGAGCAATATATCGTAACCGATTGGTTTAGAGAGAAATAACGCAATGTCTAGTAACACCACGCCTAAGAATCGCCTGTTTCTTTACGAAGTGACAGGTCTAAGTCAGAACACCGAAACCGACAAAATGGATTATCCCATTCGTCGCAGTGGTAATACGTATATTACGGTGCCATACAGTCGCATGAATCAAGAAATGCAACGAATTACCCGCATGGGTGGCAAAATCGTCAGCATTCAACCTCTTGATGGTGTGATGAATGCCAAAAATGGAATGAATGGCAAAGCCACTGAAGCCGATGCAGCGCCGTCGCCGGAAACTATCGTTCATAAAAAATCCTCAAAAGAGGGTGTTCCTGTCAATCTGTACAAGCCCAAAAAACCCTATCTAGGCAAATGTATTGAAAACTACGAACTGGTTGCAGAAGGGGGATCAGGGACAGTTCGCCACGTCACCTTTGACATCTCTGACGGGGATATGTGGTACTTGGAAGGTCAGAGTATCGGCATTATCCCACCGGGGGAAGACGAAAGGGGTAAACCGCATAAACTCAGACTCTACTCGATTGCCTCCACTCGTCATGGTGATCACCAGGATGATAAGACAGTTTCCCTTTGTGTTAGACAACTGGAGTACAAGCACCCAGAAACCGGGGAAACCGTCTATGGCGTCTGCTCAAGCTACTTGTGCAATCTGCCAGTTGGCAGCGATGATGTCAAGATCACTGGACCGGTTGGGAAAGAAATGTTACTTCCCGAAGATCCAGATGCTACCATCCTGATGATGGCAACCGGTACAGGAATTGCCCCCTTCCGGGCTTACCTATGGCGGATGTTGAAAGAAAAGCACGAGGACTACAACTTCAAAGGGTTTGCGTGGCTGATTTTTGGTATCCCCTACACGGCAAACATTCTGTACAAAGAGGAATTGGAAAAACTCCAGCACGAGTTTCCCGATAATTTCCGTCTCACTTATGCCATCAGCCGGGAACAGAAGAACAAAGAGGGTGGCAAGATGTATATCCAGCATCGGGTGGATGAACATGCCGATGAACTGTTTGAGTTAATGCAGAAGGATAATACCCACACCTACATTTGTGGACTCAAGGGAATGGAAGATGGCATTGATGAGGCACTTGCGGCTGCTGCTGAACGGCAAGGGATGAACTGGGCTGATTTCCAGAAATCGATGAAGAAAGCCCATCGCTGGCACGTTGAAACCTACTAATACGGCTCCCTGGGCAGTTAAACGTCAAACGTTTTTTGTCTAGCTTAGATGAGCGCGTCTACAGGTTGAGGATTTAATCCTCCAGTGTAGGCGCGTTTTTGGTCTGTTCCCTGTTCCCTGTTCCCTATTCCCTATTCCCTAACAAATGACAAATGACCATAAGACAGTTGCCCAAATCCTGAGAATTACGTTAAATTTGATTAAGCAGAAGTAAAGTTTCCTATTGAAACCACCGTTTAAGCTGGACTTTGTGCTAAATAAGAGGCTCTTTAAGAGCAAAAGCCAAACCAGAAAACAAATATCTAGAGGCATAAGCAATGAAATTTTCCTGGAGGATTCTCCTACTTTGGACCATACCCGCTCTTGTCATTGGGTTTTTCCTATGGCAGGGAGCGTTTTCTCCGGCGGTTGGTGATTTAAGTCAAAATACCGCCAGCACCCGGATGAATTATGGTCGCTTTTTAGAATATGTTGAGAAAGGGAGAGTCACGAGTGTTGACCTTTATGATGGGGGTCAAACGGCGATTGTGGAAGCAATGGACCCGGATCTGAATAAAACGAATCGCTGGCGCGTCGATTTGCCGGCTAATTCTCCGGAGTTAATCACGAAGCTGAGAGAGGCGGATATTGCTTTAGATACCCATCCCGCCCGTCAAGATGGGGCGATTTGGGGCATCTTAGGGAATTTAATTTTTCCGATTTTATTAATTGGCGGACTATTTTTCCTCTTCCGTCGTTCGAGTAATATGGGTGGCGGTCCCGGTCAAGCGATGAACTTTGGTAAGTCTCGCGCCCGGTTCCAGATGGAAGCCAAAACCGGAATTCTCTTCGATGATGTGGCGGGAATTCAGGAAGCCAAGGAAGAATTGCAGGAAGTGGTGACATTCCTGAAGCTACCGGAACGGTTTACGGCGGTAGGCGCACGGATTCCCAAAGGGGTGCTGTTAGTTGGACCTCCGGGAACTGGTAAAACATTATTGGCAAAGGCGATCGCGGGTGAAGCTGGGGTGCCGTTCTTTAGTATCTCCGGTAGTGAATTCGTGGAAATGTTTGTCGGTGTGGGTGCATCCCGTGTGCGTGACTTGTTCAAGAAAGCCAAGGAAAATGCACCTTGTCTGATCTTTATCGATGAGATTGATGCCGTAGGACGACAACGGGGTGCAGGTATCGGCGGCGGTAACGATGAACGTGAGCAAACGTTGAACCAGTTGCTGACTGAGATGGATGGATTTGAAGGCAATACTGGGATTATCATTATTGCCGCCACCAACCGTCCTGATGTGTTAGACTCCGCCTTATTGCGTCCCGGACGATTTGACCGCCAGGTAATTGTCGATGCGCCGGATCTGAAAGGACGGATTGGTATCCTGGAAGTCCATGCCCGGAATAAGAAACTCGCACCGGAAATTTCCATTGAATCGATCGCCCGACGCACGCCTGGATTTACTGGGGCAGATTTAGCCAACTTGTTGAATGAAGCGGCAATTCTGACCGCCCGTCGGCGTAAAGAAGCGATTACCATGCTGGAAATCAACGACGCCGTTGACCGCGTAGTTGCAGGGATGGAAGGCACACCGTTGGTGGATAGTAAGAGTAAGCGGTTAATTGCCTACCATGAAGTCGGTCATGCGATCGTGGGGACGGTGCTAAAGGATCATGATCCAGTACAGAAAGTGACCTTAATTCCTCGGGGTCAAGCGCAAGGGTTGACCTGGTTTACGCCCAGTGAAGAGCAAGGCTTAATCACCCGCGCACAGCTTAAAGCCCGGATTACTGGGGCATTAGGAGGTCGTGCTGCCGAAGAAGAGATTTTTGGTCATGCTGAAGTTACCACCGGTGCGGGTGGCGATTTACAGCAGGTGACGGGAATGGCGCGACAAATGGTCACTCGTTTCGGCATGTCCGATTTAGGTCCGTTGTCTCTAGAAAGTCAACAGGGAGAAGTATTCCTCGGTGGCGGCTTGACGAATCGGGCGGAGTATTCCGAAGAAGTCGCCTCTCGCATTGATGAACAAGTGCGCCGGATTGTCGAACATTGTCACGACGATGCTAAGCGGATTATGCGCGACAATCGCGTTGTAATTGACCGCTTGGTGGATCTGTTAATTGAGAGGGAAACGATTGACGGCGAGGAGTTTCGTCAGATTGTGGCGGAATATACTCATGTTCCGGAGAAGGAGCAGTATGTTCCTGTGCTGTAATTTCGGATAGTTTAATTGAGTCATTGTAGGGATGGTGAATATCATCCCTATTTTTTTCTGTCTTATACCAAGTTGCAGTCTAATGTTAAACCGCCTTGGGTTTAAACCCAAGTCTCAAAGCTCAAGTCAGCTAAAGCTGACTGGATAAGAGTTTGAGTGCATTTGTGGATCTTCCGTACAAGCGCAACTACGAACCCAGGTTAAGTCTGTGATATTCATATCTTAATCAGAAATTTATTCCTGTACGGTTCCATTTATTATTCGCTTGATGATCTGTAGCACTTCATAGAACTCACGATTATTGTGTTTGGCGATGGTAAATTTGTCAGACAAGCCATACTGATGAGTTTGGTGATCCAATTTGATAAAAAGATAGTCTTCACCTGTTGTAATCATGCCAAAACTGGGCAATTCTGAATTCGGGTTTGCCATCATGTAGGCTAATGTCTGAGGTAAAGCCTGGATCACGCTAAATCCATAGCGTTTGGATTCAATCAGAACAATCCAGAATTGATTTTGCACGACTAAGGCATCTATAAATCCTTCTAAGATAGGTTCGGCTTCGCTTCCGCCGCCTTCAATTTCGATTTTGACAAATTGTTCTCCTCGAATTTTAAAAGGGGGATCGCAAAGTCCGGTTAATTCTAACAGCGGAGATAGAATAATGATATTGACGGTTCCTTCGGTGATGGCGGCGTCGGCGGCGTAGTAGAGATATCGGTGCTTGAGTCGATCTAGGGTGGCTTTTTCGGCGTCTGTAATATCGGGTAATTTCTTAAACCATTCGGGGAAAAACTCAGCGTCGTTTGTCTGGGTGAGGTTAAATTTATCCTGAATATCGTTTAAGTTTACTATCGCTTTGGTAATGCCTACGGTTTCAACCATGGGTTATTGAGGGTTTGGCGTTGATGTTGACTCTATCATGGTATTTAAGTGTTGTCTCCATAAAAATGTTATCGTGATATTGACATTTATCCTTTCTTGTGTTTAAAAAAGCAAGAGGAGGCGATTGAAATCGCTGCTACACAAACAATATCCCGGATCATTTTTTCTATATTGGTGATTTACCTGTGGTGGGAAAACGTCGGATTGATTGGAGTAATATCAGTTCCAAGATGGGCAGTATGGTTTGGTTGAACAGAGTCAGTTTTTCGGTGGATTTGACCTGAATGCTATCTTGACTGAGTGCATCAAAGATGCCGATCAACTCGGATCTGGCGCGATTGATAAATTGAGCGATCGCTATCCTCGCCAACGTTGATGGAGGAGGTGTAGAGATGCGCCATGGCGCGTCTGGAGGACATAGGACGTTATTTGGATGGATGGCGAATCTGTCGAATAATTAAACCGATGGGGAGTGCGATCGCAAGGGCAATGATAATATGAATCAGGACGTTCAAACCATTGTAGGCGGTACATTTCACTACACCCGCACCGGGACAAATCGGTGTATCAGAGTTGGTTTGATTCTGGATAAAGGTTTGGATGGGTTGGGAATCGACTTGGGAGGATATCCCACTTACGGCTAATCCGGTTCCGACGACGGCTATCCACAGTTCTAGGTTTTGTAGCTTCTGGTCTAAAGTGCGATCGCGGTTTGCCTGATCTAAGTCTACGATACCTCGCACGGTTTCTAGCATTTGTCCGAATAATTCTTGTCCGGGTGAGAGATAATTGATATCGGTTTGGATTTGCTGTTTATCGCGTTGGCTATCTTTGAGGAATTCGTCCCAGAATGAGGGGATATCGCCAATTTGGGCAAGATTCCGTTTTTTGATGTCAAAGTTGGTGAGATTGGTTTCCATCGCCGTGTGGTGGGCGCGTAAGTCTCGCAAGCATCGGGCGTAGTCGAGGGCGATTTGGGGGATTTGGTTGAGGAGAGTTTTCAGAGTGTCGAGGCGGGTTTGGGGGTTGGTGGTGAGGTTGGGTAAGGTTTGAATTTGTTGTTCTAACTGGCTATAGAGGTGTCGCGCTTCGGGGTAGCGTTGGCGGGATTGGTGATAGATGTAGCGGAGTTTGTGATAGGAACAAAGGAGTTGGAGGAGTTCATCGTAGGCTTTTCCCAGGAGTTCAACAGTGGGAGATTGGCTGGTGTTGAATGAGATGAGGATGTGACATTGGCTGGCGGGGTTATCGGGTTGGTTGGGTTCCGTGGCGAGGTAGTCGAAGAGAAGACTTCCGAAGAGGCTGTCTTGATGCTGGAGGCTGGGGTTGAGGGGAGTGTTGGCGAGGAGGGCGGTGGCGCATTTTTCAGCAAGGCTGGCGCAGTCGGTTTGGGTGTCTACTTCGGCGTATAACCACAGGGTTTGTCCGAGGGAGGCTTGGATGCGGTGAGGGAGGAGAGATTGGGGAAAGAAGTGTTGGAGTTGGGGGATGGTGATGTCGAGGTGGGGAGAATCGGGGGTGAGAGTGAGATCAATGGCGTAGGTGTCATTGAGGCGAAAGGGTTGCAGATTGGCGGTGATTTTGAAGCCATCGGCGGTGGAGATAGCGCCTAAATCGATATCTTGGGCGTGGGTAAGCCAGTGGGTGTGTTTTCCGGGTTCGTTTTGGGGCGTGTATTCGGTGTTGGTGTAGCAAATGAGGTGAGATTTCAGGGTATTGAGTCCAGGGAAATGTCCCAGATTAGTCAGATTATCCCATAACTTAGCCGCATCATCCGCCACGCGATCGGGGGCGTCGGTGAGGGTTTGACGCAGGTGGAAGGCGTAGAGGGTGAGGCTGAGGTTTTTCATTTATTGGTTATGGGTCAAAACACTGATTTCACGGATTTATTGGAGAGATAGGGTTAGGGAGGTGAGAGTTTATTGACACTGATTTCACCGAAAAGTTAGTTCTCTCATCAACAGATGATAATTAGGATTTTAAGGTGTCATTGGTTATTGGTCATTTGTCATTTGTCCTTTGTTGATGGAAATGCCCGACATTTTCATTAGCCTATAATACAGAATACCCGTAGGGGCGCACCGACGTGCGCCCAATTTCAACCGACGTGCGCCCAATTTCACGGTCAAATCTGTTCCACAATTCTAGTTGGGTCACGGCATCATCGTGCGTTACGCTTCGCTAACACAACTTGACCACTATAAATAGTAATACGGAGTCAATTTTGATTGGTTATTTGTCATCGGATTTCGGTGCAATATTTAATTAACGCTATACCCGATCAATGGACACAAGATACGATTTAATCGGCGCACGTCTGTGCATTTAATGGGCGCAGGTCCTTGCGCCCCTACCCTCTTGAATATCAATTACAATGTATACAATTTTTCCACACAACATTCTCGATAATCATTTATTATTCACTTCTCGCTGCATTCTCCGTTCAATTAGCTTGAGTCGAACTGCTTCATATCCAGAACGGGGAGGCGCTGCGGCAATTTTAGCCAATCGTTCGCGGTTGCGTTCTTGCCAATAGTCTCGAATCTCTTGTGCTGTTTGTAAAACCTCCTGATACTCGGCTTCTACCTCAGCTTGATGGGCTTCAATATAGGCAAGAACTCCGTTCATTTGTTCATCAGTTAAGTTAAAACTATCGCGAATGTATTTGTGTGGATAGTCGGCTTTGAGATAATCCATCACATCATAGAGCGTGATTCGAGTACCCGCGATCGCTAATCCTCGTTCAGTATGGATAATGTATTTGTTAACCGCGTTTGTCATTGCCTGTTTCCTCCCTTCCTATCGCTTAAGTTAAACCTTGATTATTGGGTGGGTTTGTCTGGGGTGTGGATGGGGGTGAATGTCTGATAATACTATTAATAATCATGTCCTTCGCCGCTAGGCTGGGTTGATTCGCTGGCGTGGGAGATTTGCTTCCCCCAGCACCAATGGTTACTTGAAAATCTCGAACGTCCTCATCCGTGATGGCTTCTCGCTGTTCCTCGTATCTCTGGAAGAGTTCCTGGCGGGAGGCGGATGCTTTTAACCAGTTTTCCAGTTGATCCGAGATATTCTCAATATCATCATTAGGAAGTTGATTGCTGAGTTGCCTTAAGTTCTCCCAGTCTGGCGGGGTGAGTAAGTTGGCGTTCGTTTCGATAACTTTAATAAAGCTAATAATACTGTTTTCGTAGACAGACATGATGTTATACTCCTTTGCCAATTAGACAAAATGCTGCCCAATAATAGGGATTGTTAAAGGGTTGGGCAGTTTCCCCTTGTTCGGTTTCTCGTTTCTGGAAATACTTCTTTAATTCTATCTGCCAGGTGGTACTGAAGGGGGAATTGGCAAGCCAGTCTTGAAAACCTTTGACGGTGGTGTCTCGTAACCAACATTGGGCAGTCTTCAGGGCGAGGGCGAGGTTCTCTTGGTGCTGGAGTTCTTGGTAGAATTTGACGATGAGGAGGGCGGTAGCAAAGGCGCTGACTGTCCACAGGCTACTAAAAACATTGGTACTCCCGGCTAGGAGGAATCCGTAGGGTAAGCTGATATATTCATCGCTGCGTTTGATTTCCGATATGCCTGTTTCGCAGGCGGAAAGGGTGACGAGGCGACAGTTGCTGAGGCGGAAATGGGCGATGATGTCTTCTAGGGTGAGGTTAGCATCGGCTAATTCTAAGCCGGAATCTAGGGGAGAACGGAAATTAAAATAGCCGTGACAGAAGAATAGCAGACAGTTGGCAGCCTCGATAGTTTCCCTAGATGAGAGGAGGGCGGATTTGCTGGCTTTGTCTTTTTTGAGGCTATCAACGGGGGAAAATTGGGTTTTGATGGCAGATACTGCGCCTAAGTCTTTTTCGTATAAGTCTGATGTGGGGGTTTGAATAGCAAAGAGCCGCTGGAAGTCGGGGCGTTTTTGCTGTTGGAGTTGGTGCAGGAGTTGGCAACTGGGCAGATAACGGATACCGTCAGGGAAACGGGGGAATAGGTTTAAGGCGTGGAGGGGGAATAGATGGAGATAGAGATGAGGAATTAGGATTAATTGGGTGCAGGTTTCGGGGATGTGGGTGAGGAGATCGTTAATATGGAGTATTTCGGCTAGTTGGTTGAGGCGTGAGGGGAGTGAGGTTTGCCAGTCTTGTTTGAGTTGTTCTGCTTCGGTGTCGGTTTCGGCGAGTCTGGGGGCGTCGTAGGCTTGGAGATAGTCTTTAGCCCAGGTTTCCAGGTTGGCTAAGTCTTCGGCGGTGGATGTCCAGATGGAGGGGAAACCTCTCTCCAAACCTCTCTCCTGCGAGGAGAGAGGCTTTGAGGCTCCCCCTTCCCTCGCAGGGAAGGGGGCTGGGGGGTTAGGTTTTTCCAATTCGCCAGCAGTATCTTGCAAGGAAGGGGGCTGGGGGGTTAGGTCATTAATAATCACAGCGCGGAAGCAATCATTGAAAATATACCATTCAATAATTGCCGTATTTTTATCAATCAGTTTAGAGAGTTGGTCAAACTTGAGGGGTTTATAAGGATAGAGTTCGTTATAGCGCTGGCGCAGTTGGTTGATATGGCTGTAGTCTATCTCTTCTACAGTTATCGATTTTTCCGATAACTTTTGTTCCCTAGCCGCCTGTAACTGATTCAACCGTCGCTGTTCATTCCAAATCTCCTCCTGTAACTGTTGCAATTCCGCTTGTCTCTGAGTAGAAATCTGTCCGTCAGGGTAAAGACTGCGGCTAGTGAGATTATCGATGAGGTTACGGGTTTTGCTGCGTTCGATGTATTCCCAGGCTTGGATATTGTCTGCTAATTCTAGACAGACTTCCATCATATTGCGATAGAGTTTATTCCATTCTTCGGCGAGTTTCTGTTTATCGGCATCATTAGCCGTACCCAAACTAATTTCTACTCTCTGGAATTCAACGGTATCAATCGCTGCGGCAAAGGCATGATAGGCATTGTCCAATTGTTGGGCGTCTCGGTAAACCAATCCTAGGTTAAATTGAGTTTCAGCATGGTTTTGGGGAAAAGCCTCACGGGTGTAAACTTCCAGGGCGGCTTGATAGGATGCGATCGCACTTTCGATATTCTCTGCCCTCTTTCCCCAGATTCGATTGCGGTAGGCTTCTGCCAAATTATTTTGCATCATTGCCCAATTGTGGGGAAAAGCCTCACGAGTGTGGACTTCTAGAGCGGCTTGATAAGAAGCGATGGCTATTTCTATATTCTCTGTCCTTTCTCCCCAGATTCGCTTCAAATAGGAATTCCCCAGATTATTTTGCGTGGTTGCCCATTGGCTGGGAAATGCCTCACGGGTGTAGACCTCCAGGGCGGCTTGATAGGAGGCGATCGCGCTTTCTATATTTTCTGTTGTTTCTCCCCGAATTCGGTTAGAGTAGGCAATCCCTAAATTATTTTGCGTCATTGCCCATTGGCTGGGAAATGCCTCACGGGTGTAGACTCCCAGAGCAGCTTGATAGGAGGCGATCGCACGTTCGATATTTTCTGCCTTTTCTCCCCGAATTCGGTCAGAGTAGGCAAGACCCAGATTATTTTGCGTCATTGCCCAATCGCTGGAAAAGGCTTCACGAGTGTGAACTTGTAGGGCGGCTTGATAGGAAGCGATGGCTATTTCTATATTTTCTGCCCTCTCTCCCCGAATGCGGTTTTTGTAGGTATTCCCCAGATTATTTTGTGTCTCTGCCCAATCTTTGGGAAAATCTTTACGAGTGCGGACTTCTAGGGCGGCTTGATAAGAGGCGATTGCTATTTCTATATTCTCTGCTGCTTCTCCCCCTATTTTGTCAGAGTAGGCAATCCCCAAATTATTTTGCGTCATTGCCCATTGACGGGGAAAATCCTTACGAGTGCGGACTTCTAGGGCAGCTTGATAAGAGGTGATCGCTATTTCTATATTCTCTGCCTTATCTCCCCGGATTCGGTCTTTGTAGGCATTCCCCAGATTATTTTGTATCTCTGCCCAATCTGTGGGAAACGCCTCATAGGTGTAAACTTCCAGGGCGGCTTGATAAGATGCGATCGCACGTTCGATATTTTCTGCTGCTTCTCCTCTAATTCGTTTACAGTAGGCAGCACCCAGATTATTTTGCGTATCCGCCCAATAGTTGGGAAAAGCCTCAAGGGTATAGACTTCCAAAGCAGCTTGATAAGATGCGATGGCACGTTCGATATTTTCTGCTGCTTCTCCTCTGATTCGTTTCCAGTAGGCATTCCCCAGATTATTTTGCGTCATTGCCCAATCACTAGGAAACGCTTTACGGGTGCGAACTTTTAGGGCGGCTTGATAGGAGGCAATGGCACGTTCGATATTTTCTGCCCCTTTTCCCCGGATTCGATCACGGTAGGCATTCCCCAGATTATTTTGAAGGATTGCCCAAGTTTCAGAGTCATTATCACAAGTAAAGGTAGTCAGTGCCATTTCATAGCCCGCAATCGCGATTTCCAGATTGTTTGCCTGACTCCCTAAAGGAAACTCCACAATAAGGTTACTGAATTCACCAAGAACTTGACCTTGTTCAGCTTCTACTTCTGTCAGAGTTGCCATCCCCCAGTTCCACAATACCCTGGTAAAGTTCTCATTCAGGAGATGCAGGTTGTCCTTGAGTAGGGGATAGACAACTTGCGGATTACCTCTACTATCTAAAGTTGCCTGTAATACTTCAAGCAAAAAGTCGAGTTGGGCTTCAGGAGTAGCAGTTGAGGCGGATAATCCCAAGAATTCCCCTAACTGATTGGCAAGCCCGACTAAAAACTGGGCGGCATTTTCATCGCCCTCCTCTGCTAACGCTTCCGCCTTCTGTGTCATGGTTTCCACTAACCCGGCATCAACGAACTCGGCGTTATCCTGTAAAGTCTGCCCTTCCTCACCACTGGGACAGGTTAATAGGGTATTAATCAGGGTTAGATAGGCTTGTAGGCGTTGTTCATCCATGGGGCAATTGAGGCAGGAGATGCTAACTATGGTATAGCAAAAGACAGAGGGAGTGATGGGGTGATGGAGGAGTTAACTCAAAAAGCTTCCTGTTAACAGCAGCAGCCTTGGGTTTAAACCCAAGGCTGAAAGCTCAAGTCAGCTAAAGCTGACTGGATATAGCAGTCGCCAGGGTAATTAGGGCATCAACTAAACTCCGTTAATTGTTTCGATGCAGACAGACGTGTCTAACTCTTGGGATTATTTCTATAAGAATCCGAGTCGTCTTTAGACGACTTGCGCTTTGAGCCAAGAACTTGAGTTCTTGGCGGGAGAATGGTGAGATTGCTCTGTTAAGCCTCGCTGACGACGCTTTGAGACTCAACCCCGACTCAGGACAACAGACATAGATTCAATCAAGCTATACATGGTGCGTTACATTTCATTAACCCACCCGACAAAATCTGCGATCACGCTGTTGGGGTTGTTTCTATAAGAATCCGAGTCGTCTTTAGACGACTTGCGCTTTGAGCCAAGAACTTGAGTTCTTGGCGGGGGAATGGTGAGATTGCTCTGTTAAGCCTCGCTGACGACGCTTTGAGACTCAACCCCGACTCAGAACGACAGACATAGATTCAATCAACCTATACATGGTGCGTTACATTTCATTAACCCACCCGACAAAATCTGCGATCGCACTTTTGGATCATGCTGTGTGGATTTCTCATGCTGTTGGAATTGAGGTGCAATTTTATGATGATGGCGAGCATCCTTGTAGGGTGAGCATCTTGCTCGCTACTCATACCCAATTTAAATGTATGACAGCTTATGGAGTGGCATTTAAAACAGAGTGGGGACACTTTTATTAACAGGCGATCGCACGGCATCCCCCTAGATTTCCTGGGGCAGATTTAGCTACAATACCATTACCACAATCCCTAATGTAACATTCTCTTATCAACATGACATCCTTACCACAGAAGCGCCAAGCAAAACGGGGACGGATATTCCCAGAATATACCATCCCACCAGAAGAATTAGCCAGACGCAGAGCGAAACGCATTGAATTGGGCAAGCGTTGCCGAGTTATTTTTGAACGACTTCGCCCGGAATTGATTGAACAATACTACAATTGGTTTATTGCCATAGAACCCGATAGTGGCGACTATTTAATTGACCCAAAACTAGAAGGAGTGCTTCAAAAACTACGAGATCGCTATGCTAGCACCGACAGCAAACTAACAATATTTCGACTTAATGAAACAGGCACCTGTGGTCGGATATGATTGTCGGCAGATTCGGCGAAACAGGCGAGTTATTTTTTGACATAGAACTGATTGCAGCAAACGACGATTGCTTTGCCGTTGAAGCACTTCTAGATACAGGTTTTACGACAGGTTGGCTGGCAATTAACTCTCAAGATATAGACGCTTTAGAGTGGTCTTTGATCTCATCTGAAATTGAGATGAAAACGGCGCGAGGAGAGGAGCTTTTTGATATCTATGAAGGGAAAGTAATTATTGATCGCCAAGAGTTTACCATTCCCGTTCACGTTGGAGAAGGACTACCTGATATTTTAATCGGTTCCCAGTGGTTAGATAGTATGGAACTAATCGTAAAGAAACGAAAGGGTATTTTGATATTAGAAGTTCTGGAAAACGAATTTAATATGATATAAGACATAAGACATAAGACGAATAACAATCAAACCTCAACCAAATTCCCCACCACGCGATCGCGCCCTTCTACCTTAGCTTTATACAGCGCTTGATCTGCCTCAGCAATAAGCCGCTCCGGAGTCGTTTTTGGCGGCGGAATCACGCCAGCTACGCCAAAACTTAAGGTGACAAACTTACTCACCCCAGACCCCTCATGCACAATCGCCCGTGACTTCACTTTCGAGCGAATCAATTCAGCCACCTGCATGGCACCTCTGAGGGATGTATTCGGTAAAATCACCACAAATTCCTCACCCCCATATCGAGCCACTACATCCGCTGGACGCTTCACCGCTCTACGCAAAATACCCGCCACTTGTTTCAAGCACTCATCTCCCGCTTGATGTCCATAGGTATCGTTATATGCCTTAAAAAAATCAATATCACACAAAATCAACGACAGAGGCGATTTTTCCCGCGCCAATCGTTTCCATTCCTGCTGCAACGCCTGATCAAAGGCTCGACGATTAGCAATCTGGGTCAATCCATCCAAATCCACCAACCGCTGCAACTCCTGATTCATTTCCTCTAACTTCGCCTTCAACACCCGTTCTTGCTCAATTTTGTGGTGTAACTCCGCCATCACCCAATGCGTATGTAGTAACCGCCGCACTCGTTGCCGCAGTACCGCCCAATGAATCGGTTTAGTGATATAATCCGTAGCGCCCGCTTCAAACGCTCGGTCTACGGATTCCTGATTATTCAGTCCCGTAATCATCAAGATCGGGGGACAATCCTGACCAAATCGCTCCTGTAACTGAGCGCAACAGGTAAACCCATCCATCACCGGCATCATCGCATCCAACAAAATAATATCCGGTAACTGATCGATGCAAAATGCCAGACATTGATGCCCATCCCCCACTTCTGACACCTGATACCCCTCCTGTTCCATCGCCCGACGCAACACTAGGCGTAGGGTTTTCTCGTCATCCACAATCAAAATTAGGGGCGGTTCTCGGTGAAAGTCAGGCTCATTCATCATGGTTTCCTCGGATGCTCTTGTTGCAACGCGGCGATCACTCGCTCATACTCTGCATCAAATTGGGAAATCACAGTTGCAGCACGCTCTAGGTTTCCCATTTCCCCTAGGGCTTCTATCTGTGCACACAGTTGCGCCAAACCCGTTGCACCCACCGTCAAACTCGATGATTTCAGCGCATGGGCGGATTGCTGTAACCCTTTCCCATCATCATGAGCGATCGCCCGATGAATTCCTTGTACCCTAGGGGGAGAGTCTTCTAAATAACTGTCAATCACTTCCGCGATTAACCCCTCAAAATCGTCGCCGGCTATTTCCCTTAAATCTTGCAGCACTTGACGATCCAAAGCGGGGGTAGTGCTGGTGTCTGAGGTTGTTTCTGCCACAACTGAGTCCTCATCTGAATTATCGCTGATGCTATCTCTACCATCTTGCTCCAACACTTGGGAATACCGATTCAAGGCTTGCACCAAGGCTTCTGGTCGAATCGGTTTACTGATATAATCATTCATGCCCACTTGCAGACATTGTTCGCGATCGCCCTGCATGGCATGAGCCGTCATTGCAATAATCCAGGGCTGGTACGCCGAAGCCCCATTTGCCCGGATGCGGCGAGTTGCCTCTAATCCATCCATTTCCGGCATCTGCACATCCATGAATACAACCTGATAGGACTGACGACGCAGGGCTGCCAACGCCTCTTGTCCATTGTTCGCCACATCTGCCCGATATCCCAAGCGCTGCAACATCTGACGCGCTACTTTTTGGTTAACCGCCACATCTTCAACCAGCAGAATCCGTAACGGCAGTTTCTGGGCAAACTCAGCCTCCAAGGTTCCCGATAAGCGATCGCCCGGACGCACTGAGATCCGTCTCCGTCCTAAAATGGCGATAAACACATTATAAAGCTGGGACTGTTTAATCGGCTTAGTCAGAAACGCGGCAAAGTTGGCAGTTTCCTCAGCCGTTTTGGGGGTTTGTCGCCCCACAGAACTGAGCATGACTAGGGGAAGCTGTTGCCGATGCGGCAATGCTTCAATGTTTAAGGCTAACGTCACCCCATCCATCTCTGGCATTTGCCAATCCAACACCGCCAAATCAAAGGGTTCGGCGTCAGCTAACCGCTTCAGCGCCTGTTCTCCCGATGCTGCCGTGATCACCTCCATCCCCCACGACTGCGCCTGTAGCCTAATAATTTGGCGATTGGTGGCATTATCATCCACCACCAATACCCGTTTTCCCCGTAACTCCGGTGGAGAGGAATCCAACTCCGTTGTCACCGAATTGGGATCGGATTGCACCACAATCGTGAAATAAAACGTCGAACCTTTCCCTACCTCACTCTCCGCCCACAAGCGCCCCCCCATCCGTTCACTTAAGCGCTTACTAATCGCTAACCCCAAACCGGTGCCACCATAATTGCGCGTCATCGACGCATCCACCTGAGAGAAGGGTTTAAACAACCGATTCATGCGATCGCGCTGAATCCCGATTCCCGTATCTCGTACCCTAAATTCCAGTTCATAGGTGTCCCCAGACAATAACCGACTCACCACCGATACCACCACTTCCCCGGCTTCGGTAAACTTCACCGCATTACTGAGCAAATTCACCAAAATCTGTCGCAGGCGGGTAATATCACCCACAACCGTGGTTGGAGTTTGGGGTTCAATTAAATAAGCCAGTTCCAATCCCTTCGCCGCCGCTTGAGAGGCGACTAAATCTAAGGCTTCCTCCACACAAACATGCACATCAAAGGCATGTTCCTCCAATTCCAATTTACCGGATTCGATTTTGGAGAAATCCAGAATATCATTAATAATCGTCAGCAACGCATCCCCACTACTACTAATCGTATTGGCAAAATCGCGCTGCTGCGGCGTCAATTCCGTCTCCAATAACAACCCCGCCATGCCAATCACCGCATTCATCGGCGTGCGGATTTCATGGCTCATCATCGCCAGAAACTCACTTTTGGCGCGATTGGCGACTTCGGCTTCCCGTTTAGTTTTATGCAGGGCGAGGTTCTTCAACGTCAATTCTTCCCGCCGTTGCTGTTCCTGTTCCAACAGATGCGCTTGCGCTAATGCAATTCCCACCTGCGCCGCCACTGCTTCTAAGAGTTCAATCTCATCCTCACTCCATTCCCGGAAGCGATCGCATTGATGTAAGCAAATAATCCCATTCGTCTGTTCCTGATAGGATGTCCGTACCGAAAGCATGGATTTCAACCCAATCTGACGGCAAAATTCCGCCGTTCCCTGTAATAGCGGATCACGATAGACATTCTCTGAACTCACCGCTTGATCTTGCGCTAACACGGCTTGGGTGTGAAACTTGTCCAAGATCGGCATCATTTGCTGTTGCATCGACTCATACCCTGGCTCTAAATACTCCGCCACCAAGGGAATTTGAGGACTCGGCTTAGTCAAATAGGTATGAATCAGACACCGATTCACGCCAAACACCTGTCCTACTCGTGTCGCCGCCGTCTGAAAAATATGCTGAGAGTCTAAGCTTTGCCGAATTTCTTGGGTAATCTGTTTGAGCAGCAACATCCGCTGCAATTGCTGTTCTAAGGCGGTTTTCCCGCGTTGTCGTTCAATTTCATGACCCACCCACTGCGCCATCAATTTCAGCAGTTGCACAGACGCTGAGGGGGTTTTGGACGTAAGGCTGGCGGAATGTTCATGGACGCTTAAAAAACACAGCGCTCCATATACGTTTCCCCCAACCTTGACACTGGAACCCAGATAGGATTTAATCCCAAAGGTTAAACAAGCGGGATGATTTGCCCACTCTGTATCCTCCGCCGATTCAAAGGCGATCGGTTCCCGGGCGTGCATGGTTTCGTGGCAAATCGTCTGTCCTAATTCAAACGTATCCCCCGCCTGCACCTGTCGCGGCGACTTGGGTGGAACTTGAGCCGCGATCACCCGACAGCGCCCTTGTTCAATCCGAGACACAATCCCCACCTGATGACCAAAATAGCGTCGTCCTAAGGCTAAGAGTCCTTGCAGCCGTTGCTCAAACGTGAGTTTAGGGGCGGCGGCGACGCGATATAAACTCCGAATCGCGGCTTCGTCTTGGCGCTGTTGTTGTTCAATTTGTTTGCGATCGGTAATATTCCGGACAATGCCAATGATCTGATTCTCTAAACAGGGAACCAGTCTGGCTTCATAGTTTTGCTCCCCTGTCTCTAAGCATAAGGAATAGTCCAAACTCACTGGGGATTGGCTTTGAGTCACCTGGGCGATCGCTTGATGAATTTTATCACTTACATTCTCTGGTAGGACATTGTGGAGCGGTTGTCCCAAAAACTGGTCTGGCTCAACGTATAATTCACTCTGATTGCTGGCTTTATAGTCGAGAATCGTGCCATCTTGACTCAAGCGAAAATATAAATCCGGAAGGGCGTTAAAAATCGCTTGCAGTTCTGAGTTTTTCTCCGATAAGGCGGCTTCGGCTTGTTTGCGATGAGTAATGTCACCAAAAGTAACCGCAAATCCGTCTCCTAATTTGACGGCGGCGATTTGAAACCACCCTTGAATCCCGTCGTGATGGTAATGAAATTCCTGCTCAATCGGAATCCCCGTTTCAGTCACCTGAACATACAAATCAAAGAGTCCATCTTGGCGATTTCCTGGCATTTCCATGAGTAAATACTGACCCATGAGTTGCTCACGGGTTCGTCCCACCATGCGTTCCGCCGCCGGATTAACCAGCAACCATTTAAAATCAGTAATGTTTCCTTGGCGATCGCGCACCGCCTCAAATGCCATGACTCCATCTAAGGAACTATTTAAGACCCCCGATAGCAGGGATTGGGAATATTCGAGTGCCGCTTGACTTTCTTTCACATCTGTGATATCGATACAGGAACCGATATATCCCAGAAACCCCCGATTCGTGTCAAATCGCGGCACACCTGTATCCAAAATCCACCGATATTCCCCATCAGCGCGTCGCAGTCGGTACTCCATGCGAAACCTTTGGCGCTGGCGAAAGCAATGACGATAGGTTTGTAGAAAATCCGGCTTGTCCTCTGGATGTACCGCCTCTAGCCACCCCTCCCCCAGTTCATCCTCTAAACGGCGTTCGGTAAACTCTAACCACGAGCGGTTGAAAAACGTACAGCGTCCATCGGTTCCAGCCACCCAAAGCAGTACAGGCGCACTATCTGCCATGGTGCGGAAACGGGCTTCACTTTCCCGTAAAGCGGCTTCGGCTTGCTTGCGTTCGGTGACATCGTGAGCCACACAATAAATTAACCCGTCTTCGACTAAGGCTGTCGCATTCCACAACAGCCAGCGATAGGAACCATCGCGACAGCGATAGCGATTTTCAAAGGCGATGGAGTCTTTCCCAGTTGTCAGTTGTTCCGCTTCCGCCAGAGTAGCAGCATGATCATCGGGATGAACTAAGTCGAGATAGGGTTGGGTTAAGAGTTCAGCTTCTGTCCACCCCAAGGTTTTTTCCCAAGCGGGATTCAGGCGTCTAAAATAGCCATCAAACCCCGCAATACAGAGCATATCAACGGACAGAGCAAAGAAGCGATCGCGCTCTTGTTCGGCTTGCAGACGTTCACTAATATCGGTTTGAATGCCAATATAGTGGGTGAGTTTACCGTTGTGATCGCGGATGGGGGAAACGGATAGTTCATTCCAGAAGCGAGTCCCATCTTTGCTAACGTTTTGCAGGATAACGTGACAGTCTTGTTCGTTTTGTAGCGCCGTTTTCAGTTTATCTAAACCCGGTTGCTGATGATGATCGCCTTGTAAGAAGCGACAGTTTTTACCTAATACCTCTGACGCGGAATAACCCGTAATCCGCTCAAAGCCGGGATTGACGAATATAATTGGATTATCGGGTAAATTGGGGTCAGTAATCAGGATACCATTACTACTCGCCGCGATCGCCCGTTCTAAGAGTTGTAACCGTCGTTCTGTCTGCTTAGATTCGGTAATATCACGGGTGACTTTCGCAAACCCTCGTAACTGTCCCGTTTCATCCCGTAGCGCGGTAATAATGGTGGTACACCAAAACTGGGAACCATCCCGCCGCACCCGCCATCCTTCATCCTCAAATCGACCCATTTCGACGGCAATTTGTAAAGATTGTTGAGGTTTACCCTGGTCTTGGTCGGCTTTGGGGAAAAAACACTGATAGGATTGACCAATAATCTCTGAGGCGGTATACCCTTTCAACCGTTGAGCGCCTGCATTCCAGCTCACAATTTTACCTTCGGTATCGAGGAGGTAAATCGCATAGTCCTTAATCCCGCCAATCAGCAGATTTAACCGTTCCTCACTGGCTTGCAGGGCGAGTTCAGTTTGTTGGCGATCGCTACTATCGCGAATCAGCCAGAGAATCCCGATCACGTTTTCTTGCCTATCTTTAACCACGCTAGTGAGGGTTTCACTGCTAAAACTATCTCCGCTTTGGCGTTGATAAGTGATGAATTTAGACCGATTAAAATCCGCCGCCTCTGGATTCAGACTCTGGGGATTAAACTCCAGGGGATTCGCATACAACTGCGATAAGGGTTGTCCGATGAGGGCTTCGGCGTCGTAACCAAAAAGCTGACTAAAGGCTGAGTTAACTTTAACAATATCACCGTCGGTATCCGTCACAATAACTGCCTGGGGAATCGCTTGAAACAGCATAGCGAAGTCGGTTGATATCGTTTCAGTCAAAGGTTCTGAAGAATGGGCGCGATCGGTATTCTTGCCGTTAGCTTGAGTTTGCCTTAAGTAGATTAAACCTGTCACCAGTAACCCGATGACGGCGAAAACACTACCATAGATTAGCACTAAGCGAATTGGGCTAGAACTCAACAGCCCATCAGCTAAATTACACCAATGAATCAACTCATCGATTAACAGTCGATTGAAAAAGGGAATCATACAAACTCTACCGAATGGATAAAATTAGGCTGATTTCAGCCAGCGATAAAGACACTAAATATAAGGATTAAAGGGAACACACAGGGGGGCAAGGAAAGCCAACGAGTCAAACCAGTAAACCAAGTCATGACTAAAGACGTTTGACGTTTAACGTCCAAGGTAACGGTACTAGGGTAATGCCGTGACCCTGTTCCTTCCCATATCCCAGAGTCAACGTTATGATTGTTTGGAGACTTGAGAAACATCCCTGTTGCTAAAACAGTTCGGTGATATATGCCATGCATAGAATAGAGTTAACCACTTAACCAGTGTATCTACCTAAAACTAGACTGCAAGCATCTGGGCTGGTTTTCCTGGTTTGTGGGGCTAAATTGCAAAAAAAATTCAAGAAAATTTACGTATTGATTAGGAATTTAATAAACGTTACTACAGCATTAAATGACGAAAAGGTCAAATCTTTTGTAGTTGTCCCTGAGTAATTGACCACTCAATCAAACACCAAATATCCAGAGTAGCTAGCCATCTCTTGGTTGTACCTAATTTGACTGAAAGCGATTAGCAATGATCTAGACATTCCGATATTTTGCCGCTACCCCTAGAAGAGATGCGTCTGTTAGTGATGTCTCCAGGTTAATGGAAACGTGAGATAAAAAATAGCACCGCTTAATTTCTATAATACTATAATAAACGATCAAACACGCGATTGAAATAATCGGTAGCGCTAGGCAGGGTCAGAGTTTTCAGTATGCTATAGCCGTAGACACATCGATTAGGACGTTCCGAACTGTTCAGACGCGCCGTGGCGCGTCTCTACTCAACCCTGAGAATCCTTCCGACAGGTTAAGCCTATGCAAATCTATACCCGGCAATTGCGGGTGCGGCATTATGAAATTGATGTCCTCGGGCATGTTAACAATGCCGTGTACCAGAACTATCTCGAACAAGCCGCCGTGGAACACGCGCAAATTCTGGGCTATTCGTTAGCACAATGCCGAAAGCTGGGAGGTGTGTTTGTCATGCGTCGGATTGAAATCGACTATCTGCGTCCAGCGATGGCTGATGATACCCTAGAAATCACCACTTGGCTTGAGCAGATGAAAGGAACCCGGGCGATTAGACGCTATGAAATGCATCGAGTAGGAGACGTACAACCCCTAGTCATTGCCGAAGCCATTTGGGTATGGGTAGATTTAGTGGCAATGCGCCCACGGGGAATTCCTCAAGAGATTCTGACAAGTTTTGAGCCAATTCAATCGTCTAATAAAACTATTAGTTAAGGAATTGAACACCATTAAACTTAGACGCCGTTTAATTCGATTGACAGGTTTATTTTGTCTAGTCGCCTTAGTGGTATCGCTGGCTATTAACATCGTCCTATTCTCCCAAGCCAAATCCTACTATTTGCAACTGAATAAAACCAATCTCGATCCCTTGGGATTACAAACCTTTAGTAGCGATTCGTTACCCGATAGTTTACCCGATAACGCTTCAGCAACTATTGTCTTCTTTGGGGACTCGCGAGCCGCTATGTGGGTGGCTCCAGACAATATAAATAATGTTTATTTTGTTAATCGCGGCATTGGCAATCAAACATCTACGCAGGTATTGGGACGTTTTGAGCAACATATCTTACCCATAGAACCGGATATTCTTGTTGTGCAGGTTGGGATTAATGATTTGAAAACTATCCCGCTATTCCCTCAGCAGAAAGTGACGATTATCAGGACTTGTAAGACGAATATTCAAAAAATTGTCGCTCGTTCAGTTAACGAGGACATCACTGTTATTTTAACCACTATTTTTCCCATCGGTTCGGTTCCCCTAATTCGTCAACCTTTTTGGTCACCTGATGTCGCTTTAGCTGTTGAGGAGGTCAATGCTTACCTTGACTCGCTAAAAGCCAAAAATGTGTTAATTTTAGATGCCTATTCACTTCTGGTAGAGGATCAGCAAGTGAAACGCCAATATGTTTACGACACGTTACATATCAACAGTCGGGGGTATAAGGCGCTCAATCAGGAGTTGAAAAAAATGCTCTCGACTGGGTTAATAGACATTCATAAATAACAAGTAACAATTCAAGTCGGATAGGTGGCGATTATAAAAGTCGTATATCTATCCATGGGCAGAAGCAAAGGTTGTCGTTAGCAGGTATAATAAGTAGTTCGAGCAGATTTTTGTTTTCTTGCTAACAGGAGAGTGCAATGTTACAGTTTTTAATCAGTTTTCAGCAACGGATCGGCAAAATGCTTTGGGCTTTAAGTTTAATCACTTTAATAAGTCTAGGTGGTTTATTGATGGTGACGAACCAAGCAGCGTTAGCCGCGTCTGATACACCCTTAACGACTCCACCGAAAGCAGAGAAGACCGAATTAGGATTATCACAGCAAGAGAAAGAAGAAGCCTACGAAGAAGCCAAAGAAGTATTATCGAAAGACCCTAAAAAAGGTGTGCAGGAGCTTTACGAAGAGGAAGAGAAAAAGTATAAAGAAGCTCAGCCTGATACGAACATATTAGACAAAGCGAAAGATGTGGTTGAAGGACTCAAAAACAAAAATTAAACTCAACTGAATTTTTCCAGCCAAAAAATTCATCGGGCGACTATTCATAGTGTTTAGTCGCCCTGTTTTGTAGTTTGTAGTAAGGGCTTTAGCCTATCATCGCTCCAACGTAGGAGCTAACAGTTGTATAATTTAACTGTGCAAGGTTAGAGTTTGTTGTGAGGGATGCGAGCCTATCATCGCTCCAACGTAGAAGCTAACCTCAAAGTTATACCGGCGCTAAAGCGCAACTACAAGCGCAAGGACAAACTCATGTACAACTATCGCTATCTTACTCCCCTACAAAAAGCTGAAATCATTGAATACCGTAAACTTCAAGGCTTTCCTCCTCATTCTCCGCCCCATCCTTTTCAACATAAAACTTTCTACCTGCTAACGGCGGCTTGCTACGAACACAAACCCCGCATCAATAGTATCTCTCGCCGTCAGGAACTTTTAGACCAATTATTTAAGAATTTCCTAGATGCAGACATTGAAATCCTCGCCTGGGTCATTTTAACTAATCATTATCATGTATTAGTCAACACCGTTGAGTTTAAGCGGGTGAGTGGTATTTTGCGCCTGATTCATGGTAGACTGGCTCGTCAGTGGAATCTAGAAGATAAGTTAAGGGGAAAAGTTTGGTATTCTTACAGCGATCGCGCGATTCGTTCGCAACGTCATTATTATGCTACTTTAAACTATATCCACTACAATCCGGTGAAACATAATTATGTTGAATCTCCCTATGATTGGGACACAAGTAGTGTTCACTGGTATTTGCAGGAAAGGGGGCGAGAGTGGTTGAGACAGTGTTGGGTTGGATTTCCTGTTCAAGATTACGGGAAAGAGTGGGATAAGTTTAGTTTGTAGTTTGTAGTTTGTAGTAAGGGATGCGAGCCTATCATCGCTTCAACGTAGGAACTAACCTCAAAGTTATACCGGCGCTAAAGCGCAACTACAAGCGCAACTACAAGCATAATGTAAACTTTATGTTAAAAAAGTAACGAAAGCTACACGTTATTGGCAATTTAATCAAGTCTCGTGAAATAATCAGAGTAAGGACAAGTCGCACCCGTTTTAATCTTTCCCAGATCGCGGAGAGATTAAGCCGTTGTTTTGTTCATTGATAAGCGCGATCGCTCGCGTCTGTGATAAGTTTTGCTTAATTCTAACCCAAAATTACTCAACTGGCGCTGGAGTCTGGACATTAGGGACTTGAATCGCCAAGCTAGCTGTGCGGGTGATTGAGTTTCTGGGTTCAACCCCAATCCCAGGGGGCGATTTGTCTGGCGATGAAATTCGCTCTAATTTCAGTTCAATCTCTTATAAGGAACAATGGAATGTCTGATTCATTATTAGCGGATGCTGGCACCCGATTGCAAGCGGCGATGAAACATGTCTCGATTTCCGAAGATGCGATCGCCCGCTTGAAGCATCCTAAAATGAGCCTGAGTGTGTCTATCCCGGTGCGTATGGATGATGGCTCGTTAACCATGGTACAAGGATATCGAGTTCGATATGATGACACCAGGGGACCCGGAAAAGGCGGTGTACGCTATCATCCCAACGTGACTCTGGATGAAGTTCAATCCCTCGCCTTTTGGATGACGTTTAAATGTGCGGTATTAAATTTACCCTTTGGTGGTGCGAAGGGCGGAGTCACGGTTAATCCCAAAGCCTTATCCAAACTCGAACTCGAACGCCTCAGTCGCGGCTACATTGACGCGATCGCTGATTTTATTGGACCGGATGTGGATATTCTCGCCCCTGATGTTTACACCAATGCCATGATTATGGGGTGGATGATGGATCAATATAGTATCATCCGGCGTCAAATTAGTCCGGCTGTCGTTACTGGGAAACCCATCACCATGGGCGGAAGTGTAGGGCGCGACAGCGCGACGGCGACGGGGGCTTATTTTGTGATTGAAGCCATGGCGCCTAAATTGGATTTAATTCCCCAATATACGACAATCGCGATTCAGGGCTTTGGTAACGCCGGGGCGGTTTTGGCAGAATTGCTGGCGAAAGCGGGGTATAAAGTTGTCGCCATCAGTGATTCTCAAGGCGGAATTTATGCCAAAAAAGGCTTAGATATTCCCAGTATTCGTCGGTATAAAATGTCCAGTCAAAGCCTGCAAGCGGTTTACTGTCAAGATACGGTTTGTAATATTGTTGAACATGAACGGTTAACCAATGCCGAACTCTTAGCTTTAGATGTAGACATTCTGATTCCGGCGGCGTTGGAGAATCAAATTACCCAGGAGAATGTTAACGATGTCCGCGCCCGCTATATCTTTGAAGTCGCCAATGGTCCGATTACTTCAGAGGCGGATAAGGTTTTAGACAGCAAAGGAATTCTTGTCTTTCCCGATATTTTGGTTAATGCGGGAGGGGTGACGGTGAGTTATTTTGAATGGGTGCAGAACCGCAGTGGACTCTATTGGAAAGTGCCAAAAGTGAATGAAAATCTCAAGCAGAAAATGGTCGAAGAAAGTCAACACATCTGGTTAATTGCCAAAGAGTTAGCGGTTTCCCTGCGAACCGCCGCTTATGTTCATGCGTTAAACCGCTTAGGGGAAGCCCTAAGTGCCAAAGGAACCCGAGATTATTATGTCAATGGTCGCATTCCGGCGTTAAACTCATCCCCCAACTGAAGCATGCCCTCGAACGCAGTGAAGGGTTAACTAACAGTCGGTAAATATCTAGACAATTACTGACATAACTAGACATTTTCTCGGATATAATCAGGTAATGTCTAGTTTCCCCCCCAACAAGCAGCTACTCGACTTTTTGTGAAGGTCTTGCACGTTGCACCGATGGGAACTCAACGGCTGGCTTATGAGCTTCTCGGACGGCTGGTAGTCCGGAGTCGATATGATATTATTGACTTAATTGGTAAATATGGTTCTCGAAGTCATAAGCACAAAAAAATAGTGAGCGAACTGAGGGAGGTAGACAAAAAGCGATGACGACGATAACTTATTGCAAAGGCTTGCCAACTCCCGCCGATGAACTTAACCCCATCGGGTTCACCGAATTGGAGATGTTTTTGACGTCATTGTCCGATATATTTTATCAAGCAACAGTTGAAACCGTTAACCACTTATTAAACCAAGAAGTTAAATTTAATCAATCCAATTGGAATAGTCTTATGCAAGAGAAATACGGACTCAGTAAGCGTTATGCTAACGGAGTCATTGCATTAGCTAAAGGGAAAAAATCCTCAGCTGCATATTGTAGAAAGCGCCAGATAAAGCAATTAGAATCACGAGTTAAGTCAGGGAAAGATTGGGTAAACAGAGCCACGAAGAAAATTAAGTTAGCTCGGAAGTTCTATGGGAAAAAGAACTGGATAGCCTCCAAAAACGGCTGTAATTTTCCCTTGTCGTCAAACCTCGAAACTCGAAAAACTAACTGGTATCATTTGCGTCAAGGTCTGCATCATAAAAAGCGATATATCCACCGACTTCACAATCAAATTAAACATTTGAAATCGGCGAAAATTAGAGTGAAGGTATCCAGAGGGTCAGTATTTATTGTTGGCTCCAAGGATGAAAGTTATGGGAATCAAACTTGTCAATGGTCTGGGGATACTATCAAGTTGAGGGTTCCCGATTGTCTAGAAGCAAAATTTGGGAAATATGTCACATCAAAAATTGGCAGCTTCTCCAGAAATATTAATAGATTACCCAATAGCGGTGCGAAAACCTGGCACTTCTATAGAAAGGATAATCGCTGGGTTGTTGCTGTTCAATTTACGCCCGCCGCGGTGGAGAAAGTTAGTAGAGAAATTAAGTATGGTGCCCTGGGCATCGATCTAAATCCTAGTTCTAT
>NZ_JAVJUO010000165.1:0-24928 GCF_040220555.1 Coleofasciculus sp. C1-SOL-03 | reverse complement strand
TATCGGTTGGGCTTATGTTGATAGTCAAGGAAATTTAAAAGCTCAGGGGACTTTTCCTTTTCAGACCGGTTTGCCAACAGGTAAACAAGAGGCTCAACTTGTGGATGTTTGTTTGAAATTGGCAGCTTTAGCCAGGGATTTAAATAGCCCTATTCTGTGCGAAAGCTTAGATTTTTCGAGAAAGAAAGCTCAATTGCGAGAACGAACAAAAAAATATGCTAGAATGCTTTCTGCCTGGGCATACAGTCGTTTTGATCAAATTTTGTCATCGATTTTATCCAACCGAGGAATAACTCATCAGTTGGTCAATCCAGCTTACACGAGTTTGATTGGATTGGTTAAATATAGTCGGATGTATGGACTATCATCTGATGTGGCAGCTGCCCTAGCAATTGCCAGAAGAGGAATGAATAAAAGTGAGAGATTGCCGCGCTCTGTGTCCGCCTATCTCGGAGTGAATCCGAGAAAGCACGTATGGAGCGCTCTATATCAATTTAATAATTTTATTGGTCGATGCCCTGTAGTCAATCGTAGACACGATTACTACAGAGTCTCTAACTGGGAGCCATTGGTTAAGGCTGATATCGAGCAACAATGCCGGGTATCAGCCAAGCGCAAGCGTTAACGGTTATCGACCAAAAGTTACACCGTGGACTTATACCAAGGCAGAATTACTTATGGGTAGGTTTGTCTAGGTTTTTAGAAGCGGTAACGCGGTGTAGGTTTCTTTTAGAGATGAGGGAGATGGGGAGCAGGGGAAGATGAATGAGGCTCTTCACCGTTCACTTTAATTGTGTCCACCTACTTATCACCCAGGTTTCTCGCGTTGAGACTATCCATCTGTTAGGATAGCTACACAGATATGAGATCGGGTTTGCGATCGCACCCAATAACTCCTACCAATAACTCACTGACCCTACAACCGTTTAGGTCACGTCAGACCTTTTATCATTACCTTTTGAATTTTTACAGATGAATGCTACATTCATCTTAAACCCACTATTGATGTTGGTTTACAAAACGTAAAATTAAGGCAAAAGAAACCAGGTAGGTAATAAACTAGAAACTTAATTCCCAAGCTCCTGCTTTGCCCTAAAGTCTCCCTGTCTCACATCAATTCCCCCTGGGTAAATTCCCAGTCAGCGGCACAACTCAGTGCCAAGTCTTGATTCTAGAGGTCGCCATGGCTGTCACGTATGTAGCTGAACCGATTTTAGAAATTGATGGTCAGTTAGCGTCCAAAGCGTTAATTGACGACATTATCGAAATCGCGGTGGAAGAAAGCATCCATCTTCCCGGAATGTTCACCTTAGTGATTAAGAATGATTACTTTCCCGGACGGACGGAGGATGAAACCTGGCGACATGCAGGCTTATTTGAAATTGGTAAAACGATTAAGATAGGGTTCGGTTCAAGTACGACCCAAGCCCAGGAGTTTGAAGAGGAAGAGCGAGATTACGTCCTAGAAGGGGAAATCACGGCGATGGAGTGTCACTTTACCCGTGACTCCGAAGCGCCGATGATTATTCGCGGCTACGATATCTCCCATCGACTGTGGCGAGGGCGGTATAATCGCTCATTCCAGAACATGACCGATACCGATATTGTGAATAAAATTGCTGGGGAAGTTGGGATACCCACAGGTACGATTGATGAAACTGGGGGACCTTATGGATACGGGGATATCAATGGGTCAAATGGTTATGTGTTCCAAGAAAATCAGACCAATCTGGAATTCTTACGCGAACGCGCCGCCCGTAATGGGTTTGAATTTTTTGTCCAGGATGGAAAATTAAACTTCCGCAAACCCAAAGTTGATGAATCTCTAGAACTCAAATGGCTTAAAGATGTCCATAGTTTTCAGGTGAGAGTCAGTAGCGCTGAACAGGTGAGTGAAGTTGAGGTACGGGGTTGGGACTATGAGAAAAAACAATCGATTGTAGAGACAGCCAATCGCGGACAAGTCCATACCAAAAACGATTATGGAGACGGGGCTAGCACCAGTACCAGTTTTAAAGGAAAGCCACCCACACCTAAAATGATTTTAGTGGATCAGCCTGTTTTCAATGCCCCCGAAGCCAAAACCATCGCTCAAGCTATTTGTGATGAGTTAGGGGGAGAATTTGTTCACGCTGATGCTAAAGCAGAAGGAAATCCCAAAATTAGACCGGGACGGGTGATCAAACTCAGCGATTTAGGCAAGTATAGTGGAGAGTATTACGTAACAGAAACCCGTCACCTATTCGACGAACGAATTTATACCACAGAGTTCACGATACGCGGATTACGCGGCGATAATCTCCCGCCACTGTTATCCCACGAAGCGCCGTTTCAACCGGGACAAACATTACTCGTGGGTATTGTTACCGATAATAACGACCCTAATGGCTGGGGTCGAGTTAGAGTCAAGTTTCCTACTCTGACCGAAGAACATGCTAGCTACTGGGCACGAATTGCGGCGGCTGGCGTAGGACCCGGACGCGGGTTTGACTGTATCCCAGAGGTCAATGATGAGGTGTTAGTCGCATTTGAACATGGGGATATTCATCATCCTTATGTCATTGGTGGAGTTTGGAATGGCAAAGATAAACCGCCGGAAGCGGTGACTGATAGTGTCATGGATGGCAAGGTTCGACTGCGGACATTTAAAACTCGCACAGGTCATAGGTTACAGTTTGTTGAAGAGGATAAAGGAAGCAGTAAGAAAGGAGTTTATTTGGATACAGTATATGGTCATCATGCATATTTTAATGATACGGATAAATTTATTGAAGCGAAAACTAAAAATGGTCATTATCTCCGCTTAGACGATAAAAACAAAAAGGCAGAAGTCAAAAGTCAAGGGGGTCTTTATGTCCTCTTAGATGATGGAGGAAAAAAAATTGAAGTTAAAAGTGGTGGAGGTACGATTACGATGAAGCAAACAACAGGTGAAATTAATATTAAAGCGGGAACAAAACTTACCATCGATGCAGGACAAATCGACATTAGTGCCTCAGGTATTGTTAATGTTAAAGGTTCACTCATCAAACTGAATTAGATCAGATAGTAAGGAGTAAAATTATGGGAAAACCTGCAGCAAGATTTGGCGATACTGTAACCCATCCCCTTCCACCCACATTAACACCCGGACCCGGTAGTTTTAATGTATTAATTGGCGGAAAACCAGCTTGGCGGGGTATCCCCGCCGCATCGGCAGCCGTCTTGCAATCTGCCAAAAAAGCATCTGACGCCATTATCAAAACGGCTGAAACAGCAACATTAAATGCGGCTGGTACACCAGCTGCGCCAGCGGCAAAGGCAGCAGAAGAGGCGACTAAAGCGACAATAGCTGGCGTGATGGGCAGTCTGATTTCAAGTATGGCAGCTAGTGGAGCAGCTGCAGGTGCGGCGGCTGGCGGTATTGGCGCTACAGTTGATACTCATACCTGCACAACACCCTTGCCGATACCTCCCCATGGACCAGGCGTGGTTATTGACGGTAGTACGTCGGTTTTGATTAATGGACTCCCAGCTTGTTTTATGGGCAACACTGTTTTAGAAGCGTTAGGTCCGCCCAATAAAATTGTAATGGGTTGTCCTACTGTTCTCATCGGTAGTGGACCAGCGGCAAGTGTTTCTGTAGACACCAGTGCTATGACCGCTCAGATGGAGGCTCAAGCCAGTCAAGCTGCAGCAAAAGCGAAAAAGAAAGTTGAAGAAGAACAGAAAAAGAAAGAGGAATAGAAAAGCAAAAGGAGTTCTACAGAAGTAAGGCTTATAAGTAAGTAGGAGTATATATTGAAGTTCACGGAAAAGGCAATATTCTATTCAAATCCTACTGAACGTTCTAGGAAAGTCGCACTTATCCTAACGCACTAAAGTTTTAGAAATGGCAGACATTACAAATAATCAGCCACGAGATTATCTGGGTAGGGGATTATCATTCCCATTACGGGGAAACTTACAAGGAAGCCTACAACTCAGCGCCGACATCCGGAATATCGAAGAATCCATTGGGCTAATCCTAGGAACCAAGGTGGGTGAACGGGTTTACCGACAAAATTTTGGATCACGCCTGTCTGAACTCGCCTTTGCGCCGATGAATACCCAAACCCTTTTGCTGATTCGAGTCTATGTTGAGGAAGCCCTGAAAATGTGGGAACCTCGAATTGTACTGGATGGCGTCTATACAGAACCTGACCCCATTCGCGGTCGGGTCAATATTATTATTGAATATCATCCGAAAGACTCCCATGATACTCGGAGTCTGGTTTATCCGTTCTATCTCCAGCCCTCTGGGGAGTAGTTCCACCGGAAGACGTTCCACCGGAAGACGTTCCACGGTCACGTCTCTACGAAAGGAATGATAGAAAACCACTTTCTCGGTGTAATCTGTGTAACTAACCTCTCCTCTCCCTATCCCAATCTCTCCAATAAATCCGTGAAATCAGTGTTTTGACAAATGACAAATTATGGAATTTGATTTTTTACCGAAATTACCAAAATCCGATCTAGACGATCGCGCGTTTCAGGATTTGGTGGAAGAGTGTATCCTCCGTATTCCCCGCTACTGTCCAGAATGGACGAATTACAACCCCAGTGACCCTGGAATCACGCTGATTGAACTGTTCGCTTGGCTAACTGACCAAATGTTGCTGCGGTTCAATCAAGTCCCCCGGCGTAACTATGTTACCTTTCTGGAATTACTGGGGATTCGTCTACAAGCCCCAACCCCGGCGCAAACTCACCAAACCTTTTATCTGAGTTCGTCTCTCCCCGAAGCCTACACAATTCCCACAGGAACCGAAGTGGCGACGGTACGCACCCAAACCGACGATGCGATTATTTTTAGCACCGATCGCCCCCTGGTGATTGCTAAACCCAGTATCCGCCATTTTCTCACCTCAGACACCGCTGAAGACCAACCCCAAGTGCTGCGCGATCGCTTCGTGGGAACGTGGACTCAGCAACCCGGTGGCGAATGGCAAGGCTTAGAATTATCTATATTTAATGAACAACCCCAAGTGGGAAATTGCTTTTATCTCGTCTTTGAGGGGGATCAACCCATTGAAGGTAATGTTATCGCCCTCCGGATTAGGGGTGAAGCCGCTACCTCCACCGGGATTAATCCTGAAGATCCCCCTCGCCTTTGGCAAGCCTGGAATGGTATGTTTTGGGAACCTATCCTGCTCCAAGAAGCGGATGATAGCACCAAAGGATTTAGTTTTAGTGAACTGATCCGTCAAGGGGGTGATCCGTTACAAGGGGCGGATGTTGTCCTGCATTTACCCCTGCGTTTACCTGTTACCCAATTTGTTACCTATCAGGGACGCTGGCTGCGCTGTATTTACAGTGAACCCCACGTCAATCAACCCGGTTATATGCGTTCCCCGCGCATCGTTGGTTTAGATGTCCGGTCGATTGGCGGTACCGTAGAAGTCACCCAATGTACGACGATTCGCAATGAAATCCTGGGTGAAAGTGATGGAAATCCCGGTCAAACCTTTCAACTGCAAGGACGGGGAATTTTACCGCGCCGGGATGAGGAACATATTCTGGTAATTCCACCTGGAGGTTTACCACAAATCTGGCAAGAAGTCAATGATTTTGCCGACTCAGGTCCCGAAGACCTGCACTATACCATTGATGCGATTACTGGAATCATTCAATTTGGTCCCCTATTACGAGAACCCTCTCAACTGCGAGAACAAACGCAGTGGCGTTCCCGTTCCCAGAGAGTCCCGTCGCAAATGCTCAGTTTAGTCAATGGTCGAACTGGCGCGGTAGAACGACGGGAGGGCGCAGCGATGCAGTCAATGGAACGTCAATATGGCGCGGTTCCCCCTAGAGGTGCTGTGATCCAAATGGCTGCCTATCGCATTGGGGGTGGTCAACAGGGTAACGTGCAACGGGGCGCGATTCAAGTCCTCAAATCCGCTGTTCCTTATGTGGCGAACGTGATTAACTATTCTCCCGCCCGGAATGGCGCTGATGCGGAATCCTTAGAACAAGCCGTGATCCGAGTACCGCGACTCCTAAGAACCCGCGATCGCGCTGTTACTCGCGAAGACTTTGAATACCTAGCCATGGAAGCCGGAGGCGGTTCCATTGCTCGCACCTTATGCTTATCACCCATCCGCCAAGAAGACGCCGGACGAGTACGTCTGCTGCTTGTACCCAACGCCAATACGGATGGGATTGAGCGCGGTGAAGGTATTGACCCAAACTTATTAAGCCTGACCCCGCAACTCACCGAACGAGTGCTAAGTTATCTCGATGAACGACGGTTACTCGGTGTAGAAATCCTCTGTAGCCAACCTGATTACGTTGGGGTTGCGGTACAAACAGAAGTTGCTCTCGATGCCGCATATAATAATCCCCGTGCCCAACAAGAAATACTATTGAAACTGCAAACCGCACTCTATCGCTTTCTCAATCCTTTAACGGGGGGATCAGAGGGGAACGGGTGGTCATTTGGTCGCCCAGTTTATTCATCGGATATTGTTACCTTATTGCAAAGCGTTCCTGGGGTACAGTATTTAGGGGCGGTACAGCTATTTGAATTACGGCGTCAGGGGCAAACTTGGGTGCGAACCTTACCGCGAACTCCTGTGATTGACCCTGGTCCGTTGGGTCTAATTTGTTCTTGGCATAGCAATCGATTACGCTCAGGGCATGTGATTAATTTGATTACATAAGTGTGAATGGAGAAGGGCGATCAATAGTGTAAGTATTCCACCGGACATGATATAACACCTCTGTGAAATCAGTACTATTAACCCCAAATACCCCACCCCTACGGTTTCTCCAAATCAGTGAAATCAGTGTTACTACTTCAGATAAATCAGTAAATTCAAGCCCGGAATCGTTCGAGAAAGCGTCCACAATAACAGAGAAATATAAGCTAGACCTAAACCCCATTGATACCACGCCAATGTACTAATAATACCGGGAACATGTTCCTCTCTCAGGCGAATATCATTAAACCCAAACTTAAGTAAATTATTAAAACTAAAATCATAATAATTCAGCCAATTCCAGCGACGATCCCAAAGAATCGGCATATAGCGATCGCGGAAAAAGCCAAACCGAGGCATAATCGGCAGGCGTCCAATCAGCAGGCGTAATTGCCGCATCCCCCCATCTTCGACAAAATAGGTGACATTGAGCATATCATGATAACGTCCTTGCCGATACAGTCGCCACACCAGCAATAGGGGTATGGGAAACAGAAGTCCCGCCAAACACAATAGCGTCAGCCAGGGTTGTTCACTGGTTTGGAAAATGGCGATCGCACCGCCACAGATAGCCGCCGTCCCAGTTCCCACCATGTACACGGTTTCTAGAAACGTGGGTAAAATGGGTTTAGGGTAGCGTCGCCGCCAACGGTCAAGTAACCAAAACAGCAACCCGAAATAGGCGATCGCGATCATACCCACGCCGAACACTAAGCCAAAACTGGTACCATCGGCACTTAATAGCAGCAGTAAACTCAATCCTGCCCAGTGTAATGCATCAATTAGCCAATGGCGCGATCGCAGATTGATATCCTCGCGACCCATTAATTGGAGAATGCTACCCAGTAAACGCCCCCACAGTTGTTCCCGTCGTAATCGTTCCCGAAGATAATCTAAGGAATTCGCATCAGGAATTTGTTCTTGTTCGCGAAAGTTGCGGACTAAATTTCGCAGCACATCTTCATTCCCTTCTAACTTGGGAACGGATAGAATCTGTCCCACATGACCCGCATCGCCAAATATTTTGGCTTGGTCGGAGTCAAAGGTCATCTCGGCGACTTTAACATAAGCATTGGCAGAAAAGCGGGTATTACTCAAATCCATTTGATCCAGTAGACTCGCATCCCGCATTAAAATTGGTTGCTGAAACTGACTCCCCCGAAAGCTAGTGGACTTTTCCCACGTCGCCTCGGTGAGTAACAATGATTGAGTAAACCGACTTTTGCTTAACAAACAGCGATCACGCCAGATCACTTGGGAGAAATCGGCATCTTTTAGCCATTGGGTTCCGGTAAAATTGGCAAGCTGGACAAACTCCGCCTGACTAAACGTCCCATTCCCTTGAAATGTAGACCGACTAAAATTGGCGATTCCTTTAAACTGCACCTGAGTAAATCCAGCCTTATCAAAGAAGGTATCACCGCTAAAGTTAATATCTCGACCAAATGTAGTGTTACTAAAATCAACAGCTTTGCCAAAACTACTCCCCGACCAATCGACGTCCTGGATAAACACAGCATCAGATATTTCTAAGCGTTGCAGAAAGAAGGTATTGGCGAAATTAATTGCACCACTCAGACGGGTTTGATTCAGTTTGAGAGTTCCCCGAAAGACGGTAACCGAGGGAACTTGGTCACTGGATTCGGTGATAAAGCGAGAATCTTGGGCTAATTGTTCTTGTTCTTGTTCCGTTAATAGGGAAGGTAACGTGGCTTGGGAAAGGGCGGTTGGCAAACCTAATTGGCTAGCGGTAAACTCACCTTGAATTAAGGATTCACTTAAATCTAAAGCCAGAGGGGTTTGAGAACGAGTCAGCTTGCTTTGCAGGTGTTGGTAAAACTGCTCCCGAAATTCTGTATTTTCGTTGGTTAAGTCAATCACAAACTGGCGCAAATCAATCGTGGAAACGCCTTCGCTTTTAATCGGGGATTCTAGGCGTTCTTGGAAAAGTTCCAGGGTTAACGGTTGACGTTCTGGGGTGGCGGCTAAGGCGGGTAGGGGAATTAGGAGTAGGAAAAACGTAAGCAGGAATCCCAGGAGTCGCTTGGGGAAATGCCCTTTTTTAAGACGTTGATCATAACTGACATGAATTTCTCCCAATTCGCCAATCATAAGCCAGGTGGAAACCCTCCTTGATAAATGAATCTCTAACCAGAATGCTTCCTCCACTGTTAAGGGGAGTTCATAAAAGACTTCATGGATTCCAGCAGAAATGATCAGTTTTAGACAAGAAGCTCCTCTGTTCCTAGCCTGGACAAGTCTGTCATAAATGTTGCACAAATGCTGTTCTCGGTGGGGATCAGGAACTTGGAGCCTTTATACCCCTCCAAGCCATTTCTGAATCGGAGTTAAGACTAAAAAAGCCTTATAAACGCACTCTTGTTTTTACCCAGTAGATGCGTTACTGTAACAGATAATCTCTACTGGAACCCCTTAATCTTAAGTTTTCTAGGTTCTGTAGGTCGTGCCGAACAAAAAAAATGCCGCCGTACCTGTTAGTATTATACTCAACTTTCATTCAAGGTAAAGTGACATGGCAGCGGCAGCGAGAGCAGTTCGTTTCCAGGTTGGAAACATAGAGGTTTCTGGTTACCAGCTAACCTCTGATCAGCGTTTGTTGTTCACCCACAGGCAAATTGGCGAAGTCGTGGGTAAAAGCAAGGGGACAGCGCAAAAGTTTTGTAAATCAAACGAAAACAACTTGCCAGAAACGGTTAGGACAGTGGTTCCGGACAAGCCGAGACCGATCGCGTTATCATCCTGGGATGCAGCCGTAGCATTTTGGCAACATCAAGCGGATGCTGGCAATGAAACAGCAACGGCGTTAGTGGAAGCAGCGCGTTCCACACCCCCAGAAACGCTCCAGATTGAACCAGTGAGTGATATCGAGCCAGTTGAGACTCCCTATCCCAAAGACATCGAAGGCGCGATCGCAGAATTACCCCAAACCGATGACTTCCCCCTCGATCATGAACTCCAGCAACTGGATCAGGGGTTAGGGTTAATCGCCAAATGGTTAGAAGAAGCGGGATTGGATCAACGGGCGATCGCGTGGTGATTGGGTTGAGGAGATGGGATGCGATTCGCGATCATCTATAAAGTCAATTATATCAATAATTGGGCGCAACTTTGAAATAGGGCGCACTGACGTGCGTCCCTACAGTTTACTGCTAATCCATCAAATAGGGAAAATATTACAACGTTTCCATTACAGCATCAACCAATAAATCAGCCCCAAACCGCACCACATCCGTACAAGGTAAACCCGTCTCATCCTGAACCTGGGCGATCGCGTCTTGTGCTTCCCCTTCTCTCAAATGCCCCGTATTCAAGGCAATCGCCACCACTGGAATCGCTGCAAACGCCCCTCCCGCCCTCGCCACGGTTTCATACAGTTTAATAACTTCAGGTAACGGTGGAATCGCCACATCCGGGCAATGGCGAATATGAGTTTGTCCAGCGCGATGAACTACGATTAAACCTGTCGGTTGTGTGCCTCGAATTAAGGGTAAGGTTGCTGTAGAACCGGGATGAATCAGTGACCCCTGTCCTTCTATCATTAACAACTCATAATCCTTGCCAAATTTCATCACTATTTGTTCAACTGCACCCGCCGCAAAATCAACCCGAATCGCATCTAAAGGAATACCATCCCCAGCAATCATTAACCCCGCTTGACCCGTTGCCAAAAACTTAGACTTAATTCCCTTTCGACAAGCGGCGCGATGGAACTGAATACTGGTAGACATTTTGCCCACACTCATATCCGTCCCCACGGTTAAAATCCGTTGACAAGAGAGCGATCGCGCTTGGGCTTTGCCAATCCCTAAACCCCTTGGTTCCTGACGAATATCCCAAATTTGTTGATGGGGTTGGAGTAATTTCTGTAACTCCGGATCAGATGCCATGGGCGTATGCAATCCGTTATAAACAGAAAGCCCCGCCGCAATTCCCTGCTTAACTTCTTGCCACCAAACCTCTGGCAACCGTCCCCCCGATGGGGCAATTCCAATAGCTAATATAGTCGGATTGTAGGCGAGGGCGGAACTGACTGAATCCACAATCGGCGCATTACAATTAATTCCAGTTAATTCAGATAACGACTCTCCCGCACAGTCTTGATCAATCACCGCCACCACCGTTGCTTCCCCATACCGTAGCAGCGTTAATCCGGTTTTGCCGTGATCGCCGCGAATCCCTTCATGTAATAAAATAGCGACGCGCTGATCACTGGTCAGATACATGGCGTTGTACTCCCAATCCTGATAAATTATTTGGTATCAATCGTCCATCTTGCAGCGTCGCCCCGGTGAAGGGATCATCAGCTAAATTCAAATGGCTGTCTAAATCTAGATAATCGGCGAAAGAGGATAAGTGAGAGGCGGCGGTATTGGCAAGGGTACTATCGGAATAGCAGCCATACATCATCTGTAATCCACAGGCTTTAGCCGTATGTACCATCCGTAAGGCTTCGGTTAATCCACCAGATTTCATCAATTTGATATTAATCCCGTGAACGCAATCCGCCAGAGGTGGAATATCCGCACTGGTAAAGCAACTTTCATCCACAAAAATCGGGAGAGGCGATCGCGAATACAGGTGAGGTAAATCCGCCTCTTGTCCGGCGGGAAGGGGTTGTTCGATGTATTTAACACCTTGTTGGGCTAACCAGTCGCACATTTTCACAGCGTCGTCTACACGCCAACCGCCATTCGCATCAACGGTGAGTTGGGCTTGGGGGGCGACATCTCGGATAGCTAATAGCATTTCGCGATCGGCTTCAATTCCGTCAGGGGAACCGAGTTTAATTTTAAGCACATTACCCCCCGTAATCGGTATCCAATCTCGCACTCGTTGTTTGACGGCTTCCGGTGTACCAATTCCTACCGTGGCGGAAATTGGCACAATCCGATGGCGATTGCATCCCCATAATTTCCACAAGGGAACACCTAGCTGTTTTCCTAACCAATCCTGTAGTGCGATATCAATCGCCGCCCTAGCTGCTGAGGGTACATCCGCATCTGCCAACACTCGTTCGATTTTCTGGCTTTCCCAGGGTGTATAGGCTTCTAATGTCGGTATCACTAACTCCAGTGCATTTAACAGCATCTGAGTCGTTTGGGGAGTTTTAGTTAAGGGATGGGATGGAGTCGCGATCGCAAAGGGAGAGGCTTCGCCCCAACCCTCTATCCCCTGATGTTCTAGCCGCACCCAGATATTGGTGCTTTGGGAGGTTGTGCCGCGACTAATGGTTAAGGGGAATCGCTTGTGAACAGTAAAGGGTTCTAGGCTAAGGCGCATAATCCAAGGGGGGTTTATTACACAGTAAGCCCATATTAGGTTGAATAGCACTGAAAAGCGTGCATTTTGGGAGCGCCTCCACCATTGATATACCGTAGGGTGGGCATTGCCCACCAGCATACCAGTCAGTGACATTTATATTAGGCTATGGTACTGGAATTCGCTGATTCTAACCCGAAGCCGATGTGGTAACTATCTTAAAGCTTAGCTTGACAGCGCTTCAGGTAAATCTGTAGGGTGCGTTAGTGAAGCGTAACGCACCACTCACCGTTAAAGACTTGGGTGGTATAGATTTTACGGTGAAATCGGGCGCAAGCCTTGCGCCCCTACAGGTTCTGAATGGAAGCGTTATCCATCAAATTCAGTGGGCTACGCCATTACCCAAAACCTATTGCAACGGGTGCAAGATATCAGTTGGACTTGGTACAATTGACCCATTCTACTATGCCGATCTGTTGTTGATGCTTCACATTAAAAATCTTACTATCCATAAATTCCGGGGGCTGCGCGATTTGAATTTGCAGAACCTGGGACGGATTAATTTGCTTGTTGGCATTAACAACTCAGGCAAAACCAGTGTTTTAGAAGCTATTTCCACCTATTGCTGTCCGTTAGATCCACTGGAGTGGCTAAATACGGCAAGGGGGCGAGAAATTAAATCGTCTCGTAAACCGAAGCTGGATGCACTCAAATGGTTGTTTCCTCATCACAATAATCAAAATGAGATTATTGACTTTTACCAAGGGGAAACCCATCTATCTGGTGATGGTAGTTTCCCTGTAAAGGAATCTAGGGCTATCTATCAAGAGATAGAAGGAGTAGGAGAGTCGGAGTATCTAGAGGACGAGTTTAACTTTTCTGAAGACGAGCTAGAGCTTGAAAATACCCCAATCAAGCGCGGTGCTTCTATAGAGCTAAAAGCTCACTTAAACGATGAATTGAATGATCTCAACTCCGAACCTGATCGAATAGAGACGTTTCAAGTGTGGGAACATAGGCGTTTCTTTCAAAAAAACCGAAATCATCCAAGACTTCCAGTCAGTACAGTAACCCCATTTTCTCATCGCATTGAATCCTTACAAGTGGAGTTGCTATCAGAAGCGACGCTTCATCGATTTAAGTCGGAAGTAATTAAATTAATTCAAACCATAGATTCAGGAATTATTGATTTACAGAATCTGCCTCGTCCAGGAGTTAGTTCCATCGTTTATATTGATCACAAACAATTAGGTATTGCACCATTGAGTGCTTTCGGTGATGGTGTCCGTCGTCTACTATTCATAGCCTTGACTCTGGCAAAGATAAGAGGGGGTATTCTCCTGATTGATGAGTTAGAAACAGCGATTCATACCGAAGCACTCCAGGAATCGTTTTCTTGGCTAGTTCAGTGGTGCAGAGAAATGGATGTACAACTCTTTGCCACAACTCACAGTCTTGAAGCGATTGATGCGCTATTGGCTGCTACTGAAGCCGAAGCGGATCTCGTTGTCTATCGCCTAGAACCAAAGGACTCAATAACTCAAGCACTGCGACTTGATTGGCATCGTCTGCAAAGGCTGCGGCAGGGGTTAGGACAGGAGGTACGATGGTGAACTATGCCATCATAGGTGTTGAAGGCTCACACGATCAAGCATTTGTGGGCAAAGGACTTAAACTTTTAGGCTTTAAAGACTTTAGAAAAGAATGTAAAGGTTTGGAGTCAGAGTTAGATCCCTTTTGGCGTAAATTTATTCCTACTTATCCCAAAAAAGGAAATTTATACAAGCGTCTTGATATGCCCTCTATCCTGTTTACGGAGTCTCTTTCCGTAGCGGTATATGCAGGTGAAGGCAGTAATCTGGTAACCAATTTAGATGATATTATCTGTAACAACCTTGAGTATCAAACCAATCTTGCCGCATTGGGGATTGTTGCTGATGCTGACAAAAAGTCTCCTGATGCAGTAGTAAACGATTATTCTGATTGCTTCCAGACTTATTTTTCCAATTTTCCCGCACAACCTGGTGAGGTAGATACAACCAATACACCACGAACAGGAATCTATGTTTTGCCAGATAATCGTTCTCAGGGTGTGTTAGACACCTTACTTTGCCATTGTGGAGAAATTGCTTACCCGGCGTGGATGGAAAGATCACGCTCCTATCTGGCTCAGTTTTCTGAGGAAGAGAGGAGAGCTTTTAAGTGCAAGTGGAAACCCTTCGATGAGGATAAAGCTTTAGTCGCCGCGATTGTCAGTATTCTTAAACCCGGAAAGACAAATACAGTGAGTATTTCAGATAATAATTGGGTTAGCGCACAGACTCAAGTACAGGTTCCGACTCTTGCCAATTTCCTAAATTTTTTGAGGAGACTTTTATCCCTAAGCGAATTCTGACGATGTAGTTTTCCCATAAATCGTCGCATTATACCAGATTGTAGAGACGTTGCAAGCAATGTCTCTGCAAGGTTTTTGCGGTTTGCCTCAAAAGGGAATAGTTAACCTGGATTTGGTATCAATCACATAACTATTAGCTTGTTAAATTTTCTATGGCATTTTTAAAATGGATGAGATACTCATAGGTGGGCGCAAGGCTTTGCGCCCCTACATTTGGGTGTACCTTAAACACTGGAAAACCGCTATATTTGTTCGTCACGACTAACTCGAAGTCTGGCTCTATGACTAACTGAATAAAGGGCAGAGTAAATTTCAAATTTTAAAGACATTTCTTGGTTGCTAGTAAGCGATAAATATGTTTTTTGTAATTCTGTCACTGTTTCACAATCATCAGCTACTTCGCCAATTGCTCTAACTATAACACGTTTCCAATTGAAGGCTCGATTATTGCTGTGGATTTCGGGTAATAGCTCCCGTAGTTCAGGTACTAATAACTTAGTAATGAGTGTAGGCAAGTTGTTGAAAATTTCATTTTGAAATACCAACCAATTGGATTGATGCAATATTGATAGTATTTGTTGAGCAATTGTCTCAGACTGGTACTCTGAGGCAGCCCAGATAATACCTTTTGCTTCACAAATAGATAAATTATAATTTTCTGTCGTAGTGAAAATTCTATTAGCGTAGTCAACGATAAACCTGCGCCCTGATTCCGGCGCTACTCTATGATCCCAGCTTGCCTGACTTTGCTCCAATGCTGGCACCAGCGTTGGCACTACAGAGTCATCTCCCAAGCTTTTGAGAGTGCGAGTTATTCGTTGCCAAACATATCCAAGCCAAATAGAGTCTCCTAAACACCAGTTAGGAGGCACAACTCGCCTTTCTATTGCCTGAACTAGATAGGTGATGCTCTCTTGTTCTCCCCAAATTCCCAAAGTTGTAGCTATGCCCACTCGAACACGCTCATCAACGTTGTGGTTTTTTGGGATTTGTCTGAGTGAATCTATCGCACTTTCTTGTAAACCTTCCAGGGATTCTGTCAATAACCACCGAATTTGCCAATCAAGGGATTCATCCTGAATATGTTGCAAAATGGAATTCACCAAAGATGCATTCTTTAAATCTATTAACGCGCTAGAAATGGCTGGCTTTACTCCAGGGCTTGTAGTGTCTGCTAGAATCAAATCCAGCAGTTTTGGAGCGATAGATTGATCAGCTAAACTGCCCAGCAACTCAAAAATTTCAATTTCTTCTCTGTTATAGCATTCTGGGTCAGTCCGCATATTCAGCAGCTCAGAAGTTATAGAGGTTTCGCCTAGCTCGATCAACGCCCTAGCCATCTGTAGCCGAATTAATATCCATTCATCATTTTTTTCTCTAAACCTCTTGAGTAGATAATCGCTAGCATTTGTCACTTTTAACTCAGCTAGCGCATATAAGATACGTCCACATACCTGTCCATCCAGTTCTACCTTCCTCTGAAAAAGTTCCAGCAATTTATTAGCTACATTCTGGTCACCATATTTTCCACAAGCCGAGGCAATGATAAATTGCTTTTCCATTAAGGCAACATTCATCCTTCGCCGTTCTAGCTCATTCTTGCCTACGATAACCAGCATCTCAAGTAGCTTATCAATCAGTGCTGAGTCGCCAATCTCCACCAAAACTTTAGCTGCCCGTTCCCAATCTAGGGCATAGGGTGAATTACTAAGCAGATCTTTCACTTCGGCAATAATGCGATCGCGTAACCCCTGCATCCGAATCTTGGGTTTACCAACCAGACAACGTGCTGCCAAGAGCAAATCACTATCAAAAAGATCATCATTGACAGCTAGCGGTTCCCCTTCTGGCACTAGCTGATTTATGTCTCTAGGTGACAAGATGTCTAACAGTAGCGGTGTCGCATCGTCCATACATTCAGCTAATAGCAGGATTACCTCTTCCCACCAAGGTTCATGTCGATGCTTAACAACCTCTTGCCATCCAACTGCACCTTTTTTATTGACGGCTAGTGCGGCAAAATATTCTTGAAACGTCAAATGCAGAAAGCCATACAATTCATAGGCGGCTTCTTTCAGCAAACTCGATGAATCTGTAATTTCCTCCAGGATGGCTTTGTTATCTTCTCGTGAGATATTGATTTGAGCATTAGAAAGAAAGCTAGGAAGTTGCCGCAATAGTTCAGCTTCGCGGAAATAGCTTGTCCCTTGCTGATGGAAATACCACGCTACCTCTATTAAGAGATTCTGCATTTGTGTTGGTGTAAACTGCCTGAATCGCTTAACATCTCGTTTCGGTTCGGCATCCCATTCTTCGAGCAATACTTCAACGCAGTGCTGGTACAATTCAGAGCGACGCTCAGGTAATTTCAATTCTCGTCCATAGACAATCGCCATTAGTGAGAGAATTAACGGATTTCCTGCCAACGTCTTCATCCGCAAGTTTTTATTTAGTTCTTGCCATAATCCTTCCGCCTTGGAAGGATCTGATTTGAACCAGTTGTGGGCAAATTCTTTAATCTGAGGTTCATCAAATTCCAGCACTTCCATTGTCTGGAACCCAGTTAAACCACCGCGCCAGCCAGCCCGACGACAGGTAACTGCGATTGGAGCATTAAGAAATTGTGTGGCTAATTGATTAACTTTATCAACCGCCTGATTGTAAGCATTTTTCGCCTCAGCAGGACTTTTACCACCCAATACTTCGTCTAATCCGTCTACCAGCAATGCAGCATTACCGTCTTCTAGCTGTTTTTCAAGATAGGGACGGGCATTTTGAAAGCCATAGCATTTTGCCAAGTCAGCAGCAACAAACTCTAGAACGTTTTCTGTGTTACCTTCTAAAAATTTCAATTCAACATAAATTGGCAAATAAGGTAAGCTTGACTTATCTTTAGCCATTCGCACAGCTAGGTGTCGCAGAATCGTGGTTTTACCTGCACCAGGCTCACCCAGTACCGTTATCCGTTTGTGTTGGGTTAATGCTGCTTCTGGGGAAATTGCTGTTGCCGCTTTTTCTACTAAACGCTGTTGAAATTGTCGCAACAGTTCCCCTGGATCACCCTCAGCTAACGAGGCTTTTTCTTCTTCTTGGGTAGAGGACAGTGTTTGTTCTTGCCGCACTTGCAGTTTTACATAAATATTGTCCAGATTCAGAGGACTGGACATCTTAAAAATCTGTAGATTGCCGAGTCTATAAACCAGGTTTTGGCGGTAGGCGGTAACATGGCGTTCTATAGTCTGTTCTGGTTGACTCTCTTCTTTCGTTTTATGTGCATATAAAATGTTACGTATTTTTTCTTTAGTGATGCACTTTCCTTGAATGCTAGCCGCCGTTTTTTTCTCTTCTGAATTAGTAAGCAGATCAAAATAGAGAGGCTGTGAGGAATCATTGGCTAGGGAAGCGGCACGAAGCATTTCGTGGATTAGGACATTAGCTAAATCCTTTAACTCGTCGTATACTCTCTGGTTTATATCAGGGAGTTTCGCAATTTCTTGAATAAGACGTCCTTCAATATCTTCTAATCCTGGCAAATCAGCCTGTAGTTTGACTTTGCTCAAAACCTTTAAGGCTAAATCACTAATAGTGCTATCATCATTTAAAACAAGGTCTCTTATCTCTTTATCCTCATCTTTATTGTAGGATAATTTATTTTTGGTAAAATCCAATAAAATTTTCTGAGCAGCAGTGCCTTCTTTTTGTGCCTCTTTAGCTAATTTCAAAAGATAAGATAAGTTACTGCTATTCTTTTTTGAGTGCCAAAAGCCATTATTAACAGCTATTGCATATTGAGAAAAATATTCTGGGAATTGGTGTTCAAGCTTAATAAATCTCCTCAAGGACTTGACTATTGGTTCGTCAATAGCTTTATAGGGACCATTACTAACGTGCCGCGTTTTGATCTGAATACCTACAAATGTGCCATCTTTACGTTTAACTAGAACATCTTCATGATGTTCACAGAATATGTACTCAAACTCGGATTCTTCCTGAAGCAGGGACAAAGAAATTATGGCAGCATAGGTAGCTTGGTAGCGAAATCGTCGCTGGGTATCATCACCAGGGTCATCATTGCTGAGTACGTTCTCAGGCGTTACAGGTCGATTCATCGTCCCATTTAGACTAGCTTTCCCTAGTATGACCAATATAAAGCTGATGTAACCACTGATTTATAAGGATATTTTGGCGATCGTTCTTAAGAAACCCTCCTCCATTTTGAGTAAGGGCGGGTTTTGCTGAAATATTATTGATGAGACTCGAAATTAAACGGCTAAACCCGCCCCTACAAGCCTCCACAGGTTTTTCTCTTGAGATGGGATATCCAAGCTTGACTACAGGGAATCCAAAATCGACGGGTTGGTAATGTTATATTTTGTCACGTTATTCAAAGAATCTTTACGAAATTATCGTCCTGCACCCCTCCGCCCCTCCGCACCTCCACCCCCCACACCCCAACTCTTAACCGGGGGGCCAGTCCATCTGGCGTCCGCCTAAAATATGTAAATGTAGATGATCCACGGTTTGACCGCCATCCGCACCGTTGTTGATCACCACCCGATACCCTTGATTCAAACCCACTTGTTCAGCCACTCGCTTGGCGGTTAACAGCAGATGCCCCATGAGGGCGTGATCTTGAGACTCCGCCGCCGCTAGCTGGGGAATCGGTTTTTTGGGAATGAGCAGAATATGAACGGGGGCTTTGGGTGCAACATCCTTGAACGCTAGGACTAGATCATCCTCATACACAATGTCAGCCGGGATTTCCCGACGGATAATCTTGCTAAAGATTGTCTCACTCATGGCTAATCGCGGTTTTAGTCTAAATGCTTGATTAGAAAGTAGCATACAGGAACCAAAACCACCTAAGATCGAGGTAGAGTAAACAATTTGGGAGAAACCTCTCTAATTCAACCGCATCGGTTTTCTATAATTTATTAGCCTTCAACGAGAGTGGATGACATTCTCCATACCGAAACAAGACGTTAGTCAGCTATGTCTATCGAGAAACTTCAGCCTGCCGAAAAAGCCGCCGTCGGTGTTTACATGCCTTACTATCAAGGCGCTAAACGCAATGCCCTCCCTCTGGCGATTAGTCTGTATCAACAGGGTTCCTTGGAAGGGAGTCGCCGGATTGAAGGCGGTGAGAGCATTCCCTTTGTGGCAACCTGGTTTGTCTCTAAGCTACCTTCAGAACTCACTCGCTGCCGATTACAGTTTGATGGCAACGCCGAATTGAGTTACGAGGTAACCTTGCCAAATTCTGAATTTATTAACTACTTAATCGAAGTGATTCTGAATTTCAAGCGCACCCGCTTGACCGATTTTTCCCAGACGTTTTATCGCAAACTACTACGTGACCAGTAAACTCAAGTGGCATTTTCAACGGAGGAGTGAAATTAGGGGTGACAAAATCCGTGAATTATTTACTAATCGGCTCAACTGAAGCATATAGTGGCAAGTCCGCTATCATTCTGGGCATCGCCCATCAGCTCAAAAGCAAGGGACTGGATATTGGTTATGGTAAACTCTTAGGCAGCGCTGGACATGCTCATCAACTGGATTGGGACGGCGATGATGTGCAGTTTATTCCAGAAATCCTGAACCTACCCCAAAAGCGAGTGCGATCGCCTCTGCTAACTCTGGATGATCAGACGATGGAAAAACGCCTGCGTGGTGAGGATTCTACTAATTACCGTGAATCGCTGAAGTCCTATCTCCAGCCTCCAATTGGTGATTTAATGGTACTCGAAGGACCGAGTACGCTGTTTGAAGGGAATCTATTTGACCTGTCGTTGCTGGATATTGCCCAGGAAATCGATGCTTCGATTATATTAGTCAGCCGTTTTCATTCGGTGTTACTGGTGGAAACGCTGCTATCTGCTAAACACCAACTAGGCGATCGCTTACAGGGAGTTGTGATTAATGCGGTTCCGGCTGATCAAGTGGAAACCGTCCAATCCACTGTCCAACCGTTTCTAGAGGCGCAAGGTATTCCCATATTAGGGATGTTACCTCAAAACGATTTACTTCGCAGCGTTACGGTTCGAGAATTGATTCATCAACTGGATGCCCAAGTGCTTTGTCGTCCGGATCGGGTGGATTTATTGGTTCAAAGTTTGACCATTGGCGCGATGAATGTCAACTCTGCCCTAAAATACTTCCGCAAAGGCAAGCACATGGCAGTTGTCACCGGAGGCGATCGCACGGATATCCAAATGGCAGCATTGGAAACGTCAACCCACTGTCTGATTTTAACGGGACAGATACCACCCCAACCGTTAATTATCAACCGGGCGGAAGAACTGGAAATCCCCATCTTAGCGGTGGATCTCGATACCCTCACCACTGTAGAAATTATCGATCGCGCGTTTGGTCAAGTACGCCTGCGCGAATCCATTAAAGCCCAGTGCATCCAACAGCTTATGACAGACCATTTTGATAGTGAACGGTTGATGAATTTGCTGGGTTTAAAAGCGGCTGTATCAACGCAGTAAGCATTCATCATTTGTCATTTGTCCTTAGTTTTTAGTCATGAATCTGTCTACCTTGATACGGCAGATTTTTTGTTTGAATCTTGAATTTTAAATTGGCTGGATTATGGAGTTGGAGGCGTTGAACTTTCATGTCGTCTATTTTCAAGCCACCGATGATTTAGATGTCGCGGATGTTGATATTACCGATATTCTACTCGCGATCGCCCGCCAAGTGAGTGCCAGTTTAGAATCGAGTCGGGTGGCGCTACAACCGGGTGGATTTAAGGCGTTTTTACAGAAAACCATTGATGTGCTACAGACACCGATAGAAGTGGGAGGGGAAGCCAAAGTTCCAGGGATTGGTACAGTTAAAGCGAGTACCGAGGGCAACTTTGAAGTCTCTCTTCCCGATGAAATTGCCAAACTGACGATTAAAGCCAAAAATAGCCAGCAGATGCGTGCCAAACTCAGACAGCATTTGGAACCCCAAACCAGTCAAATTTTAGAGTATATTAATCAGGAAATCCTCGAAGTTGCTATTGCCCAACTCAAGCAACTAGGTCAAAAAGGATTAGTCGTCATTGTCGATAACTTAGATCGCATTCCCAACCAAGAAACCGCCGCCTCCAGCAAACCCCTTCCCGAATATATTTTTGGGAGACAAAAAAACATTTCAACTTGACACATCACTGACTCCAACACCCTCTGCGTCCCTCTGCGTAAACCTCTGCGTTCCTCTGCGTTAAAAAAATACAATTCCCCCTCTAACCAACTTCCTATAAATTATAATCATGAACACCCCAGATCCCCTAGCTGAAATTGCCGCCTGTAACGATCAGGCATTAAACACCCTAACCCGATCGCTTACCCATTCCCAGGGACGGTTTTCCTTAATTCTGGCGCGGTGTAACTATACCTGTTTGCGATCGCAGATTCTCCTGGGTCAAAGGCTTGCTGGATAAGGATTTTCCTGTTAAGAGTTCCCTGTTCCCTGTTCCCTAAAAACTAGAGTTTCCACCACAAGTACCAAAGAGCCATTATCTTGGATAGCATTGATCGAGTTAAACTGAGGTGTTTCAACTGTTTGAGAGTAAGATCTTGCTGAGGTTTTTAATTGAGACCCAAAACCCTTTGCCATGGGTGAATTCTCCCTTTCTTGACTCAAATTAAAATAGATTATAGTCTGACTTACCTCCATCAAAGGCGTACTCGCTTTCCCCTTCATCTTCCTCCATAATGACCACCTGATAACCGTTTTGGCTCACCCCGTCAGGGGCGCGATCGCAAACAAGTTCGCGCTTACGGGAATGGTTTATAACACAATTGGGTTGAGGAAAATAGTGGAGAAATTGAGCTACTTGGACGACGACGGCGGCTTTGCCGTTCACCGTTAACACGATGGGTGCTTATCGATTTTGGGTATGTGCCTATAGTGAGCCACAATCTGGCACGATTCCACCATGCAATATCGACGAGCGATCGCATTCTATTCCCAAATCAAATTACCACGCGATCGCATCCCTTCTATTCAACCCAATTACCAAGCGAATTCCCTGGTAGCCGTTAAAGGTGAAAAGCGAAGCTTATCGCACTATCTTCAAAAGCCACAATTTTACAGAGGAAGATAGTGGACTCGGTTGTTACAATCTCCAGGTTCGCAGGCTTTTGCAATTAATTCTAAATCTCGCACACACTCTCCAATAGAAAAAGAGCGATACTCACTACAATAGCCCCTTTGCTCGCAATTTTTGGGCAATGGGAGATTCTCCTGCTTCCCGTCGGAGTTGTTCGGCAAATTGGTAACGTCGCTCGATATCGGCGTCAAGTTTCTGTTTATGATCCCAGTAATAGGCTAAGGCTGAATAGATTTTACTCAGGGAGACGTGAGGATAGTTGGTGTGTAGTTCTTCGGGAGTCCAGTGGTAAGCTTTAGCTGATGTGATCAGCTCCACAACTTTCATCGTGGTTCCGGCGATGATGGGAACATTGCGCTCATCAAGTTGAATGTATTTGTACTCGGTGGTGGTGAGTGCCATGGTTGTGGGCGCGGAGTGCGGTGATAATTGAGTCTTTTCTTATTTTATTTAATAGTCAAAGGCATTATGATCGCACTCTTTCCCTTTAACCTCACCCAAACGCGATCGCACTCTCTCCCTTCAACCCAAAGAGCGATAGCGAAGCGCTGCTGCGTTAGCGGAGCGGCTCTGAAAGAGCTAGCGCAGATCGCACTATTTTTCTGGTATACTTTTAGAGTGGAAAAATGTGTGCGCCTGTAGATAGAAATTTAGTTCTGTTTAATGATGGTAACGGATACAGGCTATAGAGACAAAAAGGGATGCATGTAATCAGCAAAGCTAAGTTGCGAAAATTCTGGGTTGAACACGCTGATTCTGAAGATGCTCTCAATGACTGGTATAACTTTGCGTCTAAAGCGAAGTGGTCTAATTTGTTAGATGTTCAGAAAAAGTATCCCAAGGCAGAAGCGGTTGGGAATTTTACGGTGTTCAATATCAAAGGCAATAACTATCGGTTGATTGTAGATATTAGATATTCTAGCCAGACAATTTTTATTAAATATATTCTGACCCATGCTGAATATGATAAGGAAAAGTGGAAAGATGATCCCTACTTCTAGTGAAAAAACCTACACGGACTTACTGATTCAGTATCAGCCTAAGCTAATTAAAACTGAAGAAGAGTATCAGAGAGCATTGTGTATCGTAGAGGGGATGATGTCGGGTGAGTTGACAGAGGCGGAAACGATGCTTTTTGATTTGTTAGTTTTTCTCATTGAGACTTACGAGGCTCAACATTATCCGATGGGTGAGTCTACTCTTGTGGCGACAATGGAGTCTTTAATGCACGAGTTTGATGTGCCGCCTGCTACTTTAGTGGAGATTTTTGGTTCTGTTGAGCTTGTCAGGGAGATTATTAATGGTGAAAGGGGGGTGAGCAAAGCTCAAGCCAAATCTCTAGCCACATTTTTTAATGATTTGAGTCCTGGACTTTCCCTGACTTCTAAAGACTTTGGGAAATAAGTCAATGTTACTAGGAACGAAACCCATTTTACAAGTTATGCGATCGCACTTTAGTCCCTCAACCCAACCCAAACGCGATAACGAACGCAGATCATCGCATTCTCTCGCCTCAATGATGGGCTGAGTAGGGAAGGGATGCTGGCAATCTGATCAACGTGATAGAACGCAACTTTGTTTTTTTATCTGCTGATAGGGAAGTGTATGCCCGGTTGGGGATGTTATGATTTTTTCCAAGCGCGATCGCGCTTTTTTTCTGGTATTATTTCATCATGGAAAAATGTACCCGCCCGTAGGGGCGCACCGACGTGCGCCCTCTTACAAAAGTACGCTTAATTATTGATACAATTGACTCAAGAGACAATCGCGAATCGCATCCCATCTCCTCATCTCCTTTTCCCCTCTTCCCGCCTCAATTAGAACGGCAAATCATAGTCATTAATTAAAGCATATTGGGAAAATTCTGGGTCATCTTGCCATTGTGACGGATTTGCCCGAATATAATTACGAATGTGTTCTAAATGTTCTGGATCACGGACTATGGATTCATAATAATTTCGTTGCCATAAGGGAAGTCTGGGTGTTTCGCGCTGTTGATTAATGCGTTTGGTGGTGGTGGATTTGAAGCCAGCAATAATTGAAGGGAGGGATTTGCTGGAACGACGAACATCGGGGGATGAGGGCGCAGGATTGATATTGGGTGCAGGATGGAATAAAAATGCCGATTGGGATGAGGGCGCGGGTTGGTATTTGGGCGCGGGTTGGTATTTGGACGCAGGTTGGTATTTGGACGCAGGTTGGTATTTGGGCGCAGGTTTGTCATAGGGCGCGGGTTTGTCATAGGGCGCGGGTTTGTCATAGGGCGCGGGTTTGTCATAGGGCGCAGGTTTGTCATAGGGCGCGGGTTTGTCATAGGGCGCACGTCGGTAATAGGGCGCACGTCGGTAATAGGGCGCACGTCGGTAATAGGGCGCACGTCGGTAATAGGGCGCACGTCGGTAATAGGGCGCACGTCGGTAATAGGGC
>NZ_JAVJUO010000164.1:0-3385 GCF_040220555.1 Coleofasciculus sp. C1-SOL-03 | reverse complement strand
TTAAGGTGCGATCGCGGTTAGCAATCCGGTAGATTTTGTGATCGGGTTTCCGGTTAATCGGAACATCTGATATCGGCACAGAAAATCCAATGTAGGGGCGGGTAATGTGACAAAATTAATCAAGTCACCCATCATCTTGCTACAAAACCCGCCCGGTTCCACCCTTTGAACCCGACATTTTTGAGATGCGATCGCAGTTAGCAATCCGGTGGGTTTTGTTGTCCAATTTGCAATTAATTGATTGCCTTGCGATGGGGGAATGGGCGGGTTTTGTTGTTCCATTATCGGTGACTAGCTGGATTGATTCCCTAAACCCGCCCCTACATCTAACTTTTTGGACTTTGGACAAACAAATTAATTGCGGGAGGTTGGAGGACTGAGGATCATTAGTTGATCGCCTCCGTCACTTTCATACATCATCACAACAGGTGGACTCAATGTGCGATCACGTTTATCGGGTAAAGCTGGAAAGATGTAAAAATAACCGTCGCGATCAATAAGTAAGCGCCAGACTATTGACGTTTCTGGATTACTGGTATCGGTGAGTTCTTTACCCAGAAGTCGTTGATATAAATCTTGGTCGCCGATAATCCGGAAACCGGAAGGATTGACTAAGGGATTGTCCAGTTTGCGTCCCAGAGAAACGGTGTTGTCCTGGACTTTAGACTAATCCAAGAGAGCCGGAAACTACAAGGGCGAGACGTGTCACACTGACTGACTCAAGTCAAACCCTTTGTACATAAGCATTACAGCAATTTTCAAGGTGCTTGCTCTTTTCCTGTGCTATGAGGAAATTGTGCGATCGCGAGACTTTTTGAAGTGTTTGGGTGAGGGCTGGGTTCCCTAAACTCGGCAAAAAAATTGGTAATGCCCAATAAGTTAAATTGGTTCGTAGTGAGAAGCAGAAACAGGAAACATCTCTTGCATCGAGGAACCGTTCATCGCTCTCCTACAGCAGCATAGAGTGACAGTGTCGCGGATGTGCGATACGTTCCTTCTTCAGCAGGCTTCGCCAACGCATCCCTAGAACCCCTACCTACCCCAGAGGTTATCTGATGCCAAGTCGGAATGAGCAATGCCGTGCCCCTACACCTTGCTATCGTCTCACGCCATCGTCAATGACACCAAATCATCTGCCATTTCAAAATTGGCGGTGACGTTCTGCACATCATCCAACTCATCTAAGGCATCCATTAATTTTAGGAGCGATCGCGCCACATCTGGATCAGTAATTTCGACACTATTCCCCGGTATCCAACGTAACTCAGCATCGCGCACGCTGAAGCCTTGATCCTGTAAGGTTTGATTCAGGTGTTCTAGATTGGTGACTTCGGTAACAACTTCCACCCCCGGTTCCTCGTCGTCTTCTATCCACTCATAAGTTTGGGCGCCACCAGCCAGTGATGCTTCCAATAGCCGATCCTCGGACACCTCTCCGGCTACCGTTACCACTCCTTTTTGTTCAAACATCCAACTCACACAACCCGTTTCCCCCAGATTTCCGCCATTCTTGGTAAACGCCGATCGCAAATCTGCCGCCGTGCGGTTACGATTATCGGTAAGGGCTTCAATTAGAATCGCCACACCTCCCGGACCATAGCCCTCATAGCGAATCTCTTCCAGGTTGTCACTACCACTATCAAACTGACCTGACCCTTTCGCGATCGCCCGGTCAATATTATCATTGGGAATACCCGCCGCCTTCGCCTTCTCAATCGCCGTGCGTAACCGGAAATTCCCATTCGGGTCAGGAACGCCACTACGGGCGGCGACAATGATCTCCCGTGAGAGTTTGGCAAAGGTTTTCCCCTTCGCTGCATCCACTCTCGCCTTCTGGCGCTTAATATTTGCCCATTTACTGTGTCCTGCCATAACTGAAACCCAAATCGGTCAAATCCCGCTTCCCTAGGGTAGCTTGGTCATTTGTTATTTGTCATTTGTTAGGGAACAGGGAATAGGCAATAGGCAATAGGCAATAGGGTAATGGGCTATAGAAATTTTGTCTCCCATCTCCCCCATCTCCCCCATCTCCCCCATCTCCCCCAGCTTCCAGACGTAGCATGCTACGTCTCTACATTGCTTCCCCCTGTTCCCGGATTAGATGGGAAGAAGAACGCGAACGGTAGTGTGTTGATTGGGTATGCTATCTATTGTTAAAGTTCCCCCCAACAGTTCGATTAACCGCTTACTGATACTCAATCCCAATCCTGTTCCTTGTTGGGCATACAGTTTACGTTCAAACTGCTGATACGCCCCCAACTTAGTAATTTGTTCCCGACTCATCCCCCGTCCGCGATCGCTAACTGATAAGGCGTAGAATGATTGATTGGGAACTGTCCTCCCGATCACCGAAACCGGAGTACCAGCCGTCGAATATTTCAACGCATTATCCACTAATTCTTCTATAATTTTCTCCAGCCGAGTTTTGGCTATTTGTAGACTGGAATCATGTACATCCAGAGTCACATCAGCCTCTCGATTCCTGCGTTTCGCCTGTTGCCAAACCATGGCTTCAATCACTGAGGCGGCGGAACTGATTCGAGAACTGCGTAAGGCTTGAATCCGATTCGCATCCGTTACGGTGAGTTCAAGTTCGGCGTAGAGTAAAAAGTTTTGAATCAGTCGATGTAATCGTTCGCCTGATTTACGGATACTTTCCGACATTTCCTTGATTTCCTGCCGTTCCAAGGTATCCGCTTCCTCCACTAACAACTGGGAAAATCCCAGAATATTCGTTAGCGGCGATCGCATTTCGTGAGGGAGAGACAGGCTGATACTGGTGCGTAATTGGTCGAGTTTTTGAGTTTGTTGTTCCTCAATTACGGCTTGTTTTTGTAACCGGGAGGCAATGGCATTCAGTAATTCATCGACACTAAAGGGCTTGGTGATATAGTCATCTGCCCCTAGTTCCATCCCTTGACGCAAATCTGTTTTATCGGTGCGGGCGGTGAGAAACATAAATGGAATGGTGGCAGTTACAGGATTTTTCCGCAATGTATTTAAGACGCCAAACCCATCTAATTTGGGCATCATCACATCACATAAAATTAAATCCGGTTGATACTGCTGCACTAAATCCAGTCCCGCACAACCATCGCCAGCGCCGCAGACTTCAAAATCCTCGGCTTCCAGCAACTCCATGAGATTTTCCCGGACGGTTTCTTCGTCTTCGATAATTAGAATTTTTTTCAGAGTGGTTATCAGCATTTTTGGCATAAATTAAAACAGATTGACGACGAGGGGGCTGAAGGGTTAAATCTGATAGTTTGCACCTTTGTCGGTAAGCCCCGACACCCGCCAATAACTCAAGTTATTGGCTCATAGCTTAAGTCCATTAAAATGGACTAAGACTAGATATGCAGTCGTCTTTAGACGACTTTCGCTT
>NZ_JAVJUO010000163.1:0-12890 GCF_040220555.1 Coleofasciculus sp. C1-SOL-03 | reverse complement strand
GGCGGGTTGAGGAACTCAATTGACGGGCAAATTAATAAATGTCATACAAAACCCGCCCTTCCCCCGTATTGAACCTAACCGATAACCTCAATCCCAAATCCACTCACGGTTAAAAAAAGGGCGGGTTTTGTTGTTTTGTTTAAAGTGAGTCTACTCATTTAATCCCTAAACCCGCCCCTACATGATATGATAAATCTTTCAAAATTTTTAATTTTCCCCACCGACTTAGGGGAGTGGTTTCTATCAATCAAACACACCGATAGCTATTACTATTGACAACGGTTGAGATAGATGTTAGCCACTTGATCTTGAGGATTGACCCGCATCACCTCAGCAAAGCGTTTTTTCGCCTCAGCAAACGCCTTCAAGTTATAAAAATACCAGGCTTCGGTAAAGGTTTGTAACGTGGCTAATTTAGCAGCTTTAATCTCAGGTAAATCTGCATCAAACACTTCATAAACGGTTACCAATTCCGATTTTCCCTTCACCTTCACTTTATCAATCAGGCGAATCGCATAATTAGTCGGATCAGATAAACGGGAAAATGTATGATGAGAAATTAATAAGGGGACTTGATAATATTTAGTCAACCCTTCAATACGAGAGGCTAAATTCACCGCATCACTAATCACCGTGCTATCCATGCGCGAGACTCCACCAATAGTTCCTAGCATTAACCCTCCCGTATTAATCCCAATTCCAATCCGGATAGGAGGATAGCCAGAATTCTGTCGATGTTGATTATAGATCCTCAGTTGGTGTAGCATAGCAATTCCCGCCTTAACCGCATCATCAGCCTGACCACTAAACAGTGCCATAATTGCATCACCAATGTATTTATCAATAAAGCCATTATGGTCAGTAATCGCTGGCTCCATGCGCGACAAATAAGCATTAATAAACTTAAAATTGTCCTCCGGCGTCATCGTTTCCGATAGCGTCGTGAAGGAGCGAATATCCGAAAATAGGATTGACATTTTCTGTTGGACATTATCACCAAACTGAACATCGACAATACTGTCCTTATTCAAAAACTGGAGAAATTGACGCGGAACAAACCGTTCATACGCCTGATTCAGTTCTGCCAAACTGCTATAGAAACGGGCATTTTCAATCGATGTGGCGGCTTGCGCGGATAGGAGACGCAACAGTTCCAATCGGTTAGCTGTAAATGCTCCCGTCGTCAAATTATTTTCTAAATAGACAATTCCGCTCAGTTTTCCTTGGTTAATCAACGGCGCACAGAGAATTGACTTCGGCTGTTCTTGCTGAATATAGGAATCTTGAGTAAATTGTCCCTCATTTAAGGCATCATTTAAGACGACAAGTTCCTGAGTTCGAGCCACATAATTAATAATGGTAACAGATAAAATGTGCGTCTGTTCAATATCAGTAGACTGTAAAACCTGAATTTGATTACATTCCGCATCAGGTTGACCCAGAGTATTCACTTGTCCCTCGGCTTCAATCCGTAATCTTCCTTTAGTTTCTAAAATAAGGAACCCTTTTTGCGCTCCCGCATTTTCAATTAAAATCTTCATCAACGCCGTCAGTAATTTATCCAGCACAATCTCACCGGAAATCACTTGCGCGGCTTTCATGACTGTGTTTAAGTCCAGAAAATCTGGCGATTTATTCCGGCTTTGCGTGGTTGTGGTCACTATCGAGCTTTTTGGGGAAACTCCGGCTGAATCATTGCTATTGACTTTGGTAAACAGCCATTGGGAATAGCGGGATTCTAACTGTTTAACTTTCGCCATGGCTCCCCATCTGCTATAAACATAGTGAGCTTTTTGTAAATAGTTTTGGGCAATTTCTTCCCGACCTAAGCGTTGATAAAACTGACTGGCTCGTTCATACGCCAAAGCTTCCTCATGAAGATAGCCCTGTTTTGTCGCACTCCGAATCGCCCGATCATAATACTCCATCGCTCGAATAATTTTGCCGCCGACTCCCGCCCGTTCCGCCTCGACTAAATCATATTTATGCTGAAAGTTACAAGGAGCATGTTCCGCCCAATGTCGCATCGTTTTTTGCTGTCTTGCCACTTTGCTCAGATAGCGTCGGCGTTTGCTGGGACTGGCTGAATGACATAGCGCTAACAGAACTAAAGATGAGTAGAAATTGGCTAAAACACTATTTAATAAGCCCTTAACGCTCCCTTTATACTTTTCAGCCAAAAAAACTTGAGTTTCGGCGGCTTCATCATTGCCAAACAAGTAATAAATGAATAATTTTGCCCAATAAACGGATAAAATTGAGAGCTGATTATTCGCTTGTAATAAATCCGGCAAAACCTGATCAAAAACAGTTAAGTCTAAATGGGGATACTGGTTAGCCTCGATTAAGCATACCGATAAGTTCCGCCAAATCGTAATATAGTTAATCTGGTAATCTTGCTTAAATTGATGATTTAACTCCAGGTGTTGGGCTTGTTTTGATTCCACCTCAGCCAAGGGAAGTCCCACAAAAAATGAATAGGTACAATAATTTACGGTACAATGACAAGCATATTCAATATCACCCTGTTCAATCGCCCTTTGAATTGTATCCAGTAACGGATTTAGCGTTTTTCGTGCTGGCTCTTTCCAGGGACGGACAAAGGCATTAAATTGCTGCTGAACTTTGGCTTGTACGTCTTTGGCATTAAACCGCTCTAATAAAGTTAAGGCTAATTGACCAAAACGATAGCCTTGATCAATGGTTTCTTGTTTGCCACACAACAGTAAACTGTAAACACTATAGGCATAAGCCGCTAGTGATGAATTGCCATAGCGAATACAGAGATTCACCATAGTGAAAATAAGCGACGGTAACCAGGAGGGTTTGGCAATATAAGCAGGTGCCATCACGGACATCAAAATTCGCAAAGCTGCCAATTGAGTGGGTTGAGTCATTTCTGGCAAATCGGCTAACGCCTCAACCGTTTGATAAACAGGAGGCGTTTTAGTTAGCGGTATTTCTAGTAGGTTTAAAACCTGCTTTGCCGTTTTGATAGCGGACAGCATTTGATTTTGAGAACTATCGAATAAAATTTGAATTTCATAGACCTTAACCTTATGAATTAGCGTTTCCGCCTGGTTTAGCACAACATTGGTTAGGGTTTGGGCGGTTGCAAAATCAGTCAATAAATATGCCACTTCAATGGCTTCCATCGACAAGTTTAAAGTCAACTCATATTGCACCTGCCAACTGTCTGGCGGAAGAAGTTCTCGACCGATTGTCAAGTACTTCATCGCCGCTTCATAAGCGGTTGCGGCTTTGGCTTTTTGACCTGCCCAAAGATTCAATTGAGCTAATTCATTCTGTTCTTCAGGAGACTGGATTAACTCAATACTAATATTCAGATGATTGACAATATTAAAAAGAGCCTCTGATAACTGGTCTTTGGGAGTATTTTGCAGTAATAACTGACCCACCCTATAGTGAATCGCTTGGCATTGGTCTTGAGGAATTAATGAATAAGCCGTGTGCTGAATTCGGTTGTGAGCAAATTTGTATTGGATGGTAAAGTTTTGACGTTCTATATTGTTGCTTAGGGAGGCAGGATTCGAGGCTAAAAGTTGAGGCTTATGTAACAGAACTTCAGTAGTATTAGATGGACGGATTAACTTGTAGGATTCACCCAAAGGCACAATCAATCCTTCAACAACTGTCTGCCATAACTGCACGGCTGTTTCGGACTGCGATTCGCCTAACGCTAAGGCTAATGGTTTGAGTTCAAAGGAATTGCCCAAACAAGCGGCAAACTGTAAAACCCGTTGCACCTTTGGCGATAAGGTTTGAATCTTATTGACGAGAATGGCGACAACATTATCCGTAAAATTTTGGGCTTGAATTTTGGCTATATCCCACTGCCACGTTCCGCCTTGAGAGTCAAAGATGACGATTTTTTCTTTATATAAATAGTTTAAAAACTCATTGACAAAAAAAGGGTTTCCGCCGGTTTTTAACTGGACTAATTCAGCCAGGTGCTGGGCATGATCTGGGGAACATTTGAGCGTTTCAGTCACCAATTGGATAATGCTCATTAATCCCAAGGGCGCTAAAACAATCTGATGGATAATTGTTCCGCTTGACCGGATAGTATTGAATGTTAACAGTAAGGGATGGGATTCACTCACCTCATTGTCACGATAAGCACCAATCATAAACAGCCCGCCGATGTGGGAATCAGCCTCACCCGGATTCGAGGAGTTCATCAACCATTCCATCAGTTTCAACGAAGCCCTATCCGCCCACTGTAAATCATCCAGAAAAATGACTAACGGATGTTCAGGTTTGGCAAAGACGCGGATAAAGTTTTGTAGAACTAATTTAAAGCGATTTTGCGATTCTGTGGGGGGTAAACTAGGAACTGGAACTGGCTTGCCGATAATTAGTTCAACTTCCGGAATGACATCAATAATGATTTTAGCATTCACACCTAAAGCCGCTAAGAGTTGGTTACGCCATCGGCTTAGTTGAACTGTGGTTTCAGTTAACAGATGTTTGATTAATTCTTGAAACGCTTTAATCACGGCTGAGTAAGGACTATCCCGCTGATATTGATCAAATTTGCCGCGAATAAAATAGCCCCGCCGTTGGGTAATGGGTTTATACAATTCCTTGACTAGCGCTGACTTACCGATACCGGAATAGCCAGATACAACTATCATCTCTTTGGGGAGGTGTTGAGTGTGTAGGGGCGGGTTTAGGGGATTTTGTGTCGCCGTTGACAATAACTTTTGTTCAACACCCACCCTGATTGAGTTTGGCGTTGGGTCTCCGAATAAACTACGTCCAGTAACCCGAATAAAGGTGTCCAGTAGAGTTTTAATTTCTCGTTCTCGACCATACAGTTTTTGGGGGATTTGAAATCGCTCAGAAATATCTTGGCGACCGAGGGAAAATAGTTCAATTTTTCCCTTTGTTTCTAATTGCATTAAACAAATGGTTAAATCCGATTTTAGCCCCCAGGCACTTTGATAGCGGTCTTCTGCATTTTTTGCCAATAATTTCATCACGATCGCAGAGAGGGCGGGCGGAATCTGCGGATTAATTTGGTGAGGCGGAATCGGTTCTTTCGCCAGATGAGAATGGACTAATTCTAGGGGATCTTCGGTTTCAAAGGGAAGGTGATGGGTTAGCAATTCATAGAACGTAACCCCTAAAGAATAAAAATCAGTACGATAATCCAGCGCCCGATTCATTCTGCCGGTTTGTTCCGGTGACATATAGGCTAATGTGCCTTCTAAGACGGAGGGATTTTTCAGGGTTGGATTTTCTCGCGATAAAACCGTGGCAATGCCAAAGTCAATGATTTTCAGTTGTTCGGTTTCGGGATTGAAAACAATGTTAGCGGGGTTGATATCTTTGTGAATAATATGGGCAGCATGAATTCTACCTAAGCTTTCGGTGTTGCGAATGGCGATACTTAAGAATTCTTTGAGCGTAAATCCCCGTTTTTGGAGTAAGAGTTTTAACGAGGAACCGCCAAAATCTTCAAAAATAATCACCAGGGTGGTTTGATAGGGTTCTAAGCTATAGGCTTGAACCACACCACCAAAATTGAGGGAGCGCGTAATTTGATATTCTTGTTGATAGCGGTTAATTTCTGCGGGCGTAGGATAATCTTGTTTGAGAACTTTGAGGATCACCGACTGCTGATCCGATTCTCGGATACCACGATAGACTAGAGAGTTACTACTTTCATAGATTTGGGCAAGAATCCGACAGCCAGCAACGGTAACCATAAGGGGAGATGGGGGGGAAACACTGAGAGGATTGGTTAAAGTTACCCAGGAGGGGTTTGGTTACCAAGCCTCTACTGCAACAGACGAGATCCGGCGGGACATTGAATCTCTGTAGAATCGGCTGACGGTGGAATTGGCATCGGCGGCGGTGAGGTAGCGGCTTGTTCACTCTGACAAATTCCAGAGACGGTTGTCTCAAATCCATCAACGGTGGTGACAAATACCGCACCAATATAGCTGGGAAGTCCCTCATCTTTGGGATGTGCCGTAATCGCGACACTCTCAGCGCGATCGCCTGATGGCATAATTTGGTATGTGTACAAGGCGGTTTCTAGGTTTGTGGCAATTTCTAGCTGTTCGAGGGTATTGGCAAATTGACGATTTTCTAGATAATACACTTGCTGGGCGCGATTCAAGAGGCTGATATACTGCATCGGAATCGCTTGGCTGGATCGGTTGGCGCTGGTTTCCAACTCAATCACCGAAATATCTTCAGGTACGGTGGTATCATCCGATGTCTTTGCCAAGAGTAACGCTGTATCACTAAACGCCGTGGGTCGAGGTTCTCCCGGCGTAACATCTTTAAATTCTAAGCGCAGCTTCCCCTCTGGGGTTAACTCAAAAATGGTCAAGGCAATTTCATCCGGTGTGAGTGCCATATCCAGATGCATCGGTTGAGTCGCCGTCTGAATTTGGTAGCCTACCTCGATTGCCACAGCCGATCCATCTTGAGCGGGTAAGATAAAAAATAATTGGTTATCGGGGGCAAAAATTAACTGGATTGATTCCCCCGATGCCGGATCAGTGGCTTGCCATTCCCCGATTAATTGCTGAGTAACCGCATCCGTTGGCGATCGCATCTCAGATCCAGGGGATGGATTATCCGGTTCAGATTGCGCTTGAGAGGGAACACCACTACAGACAAGCAGGGCTAAAAGAACGAATATCAAACGCGATCGGTACAACTTAAGCAATAGAGAAACAGGATTAACCATAGCCATCCAACCCAGCAACTGATTGATTGGATTTTAACAAATGAACTCTGACCAATTCATCAAAGGTATAGCACTACGCACACACGTTAGGACATAAAAGAAAAATTAAAATCGCTCAATCCCTTATAAGGTAAGCTTTTTTCTTCACTATTGCCTATTGCCTATAGAAATGACAAAGGACAAATGACAAAGGACACTTACGTCGCCACCCACCCCGAAAACACCCAACCACCATTAGCCAGTCGTATCCAGTTCCCCGCCGTCTGATCCGTAGTTGCGATCGCAGCGCCATCGGCTACAGTATCAACAACCCGATACCCTAAACCGGGACCCGATCGCACATTCAAGGGACTCCCATTTGTCGTCACCACGGCGGTATCCCTTGCTGGTGTTGCACCGCCCCCTTCACCGACGATCCAGCGAGAGGAAACCCAGTTGCCATTTGCCAGTTGAGACCAGCCACTAACATTACGACCACTGAGGCTAACGGTTCGGTTATCGGCTACCGTACCCACCACACGATACCCCAAACCGGGACCCGATCGCACGTTGAGGGGATTGTTATTGGTGTTAACCACGGCGGTATTCGTCACGGGAGTCACACCTCCCCCATTCCCATCCTCGCCATATAAAGCGGTTAACGTCGTCGGTCCAGCAATCCCATCCGGCGTCAATCCCTCAGACGCCTGAACCCTTCTCACAGCGGCTTCGGTGAGGCGACCATAATAGCCAGTGACGGGTCCGTTATAAACCCCAACCTCTTGCAATCGATTTTGCAGATTAGTTACGGCTGTCCCCGTACTACCAGGACGTAAGACAGCGGATGGAACATCACTATCGCCATTCTCAGCTTCACCTGCTATCCAGCGAGAGGAGACCCAGTTGCCATTGCTGAGTTGAGACCAGCCATCGGCATCAAGACCACTGAGATTAATAGTAGTGCCATTGGCGAGAGTGTTCACCACGCCATACCCCAAACCGGGACCCGATCGCACATTTAAAGGACTACCATTCGTATTCACCACCGCCGCCCAAGCGCTACTGGTTACGGTTAAGGAAGACAGGGCGATCGCCAATGCTAATCCCCGAATCCAGGCTAAACTCGGTGGTTTCCAGTCAACCTCTGACTTAAAACCAGACCCATCAGCACTGAACTGGGACTGGGGAATCCGATCATCGGCTTGGGCGGAGAAATGGGTATAGGCTAGGGTTTCCATCAGAATACCTCACGGTTCGTTTATCGCAGTGATGAACCTTTGAGAGCGTCATTTGTCCTTTGTAAGGGTTTGAGGTTTGTTGACAAAACTTAGTAGGGTATCTTTTGTCCGACGACTTACAGAAGTAGTTGGGGATAGCGAAACGACGACGGCTGGGTTCATCTAATATAATTTTAGAATTTTCTTTTCTAGTAGTATTATTAAGGATAATTAAGTGGACTAACTTCCCTCAAAAGAAAGATTTCAGTAGTCAGACAAAATTGTGGGGATTGTTATTCGTCATTCGTCAAAACACTGATTTCACAGATTTATTGGGAAGAGTGGGGTGGGGAAGTGAGAGGGTAGTGACACTGATTACACTGAGTCACATCCGGGTGAAAACCTTCCCCTACAGCTTCCCCAGCTTCCCCTGCTCCCCCTGCTCTCTAACCCCACCACCACACCGATTCAGCAGCCCCTATTTATTTGTCGTGGGAGGGGAATGAAGATTATAGTAACGGTTAGCCCCTCTCTATCCATTTTGCTATTTTATTCTTATGGCTACCGCCACTTGGACTCGCCGCCATGTCCTTTCCCTGGAAGATTTTACATCGGCTGAATACGATACCCTCTTACAAACAGCCGCAAGCTGTCGGGAAGTTCTCTCCCGGCGCACGAAAAAAGTCCCGGCTTTACAAGGTCAGGTGGTGGCGAATATGTTTTTTGAACCCTCAACCCGCACCCGCAGTAGTTTTGAACTCGCCGCCAAACGGTTAAGTGCGGATACCCTGAATTTTGCACCAGGAACCTCGTCCTTGACTAAGGGAGAAACGATTCTGGACACGGCAAAAACCTATTTGGCAATGGGAGCTGATATGATGGTGATTCGCCATCGAGAAGCGGGAGTCCCCCATGCGATCGCGACTGAAATGGATCGCCTGGAAACGAATGTCGGTATCTTGAATGCAGGCGATGGTCAACATGAACATCCCTCCCAGGCGTTGCTAGATTTATTTACAATTACATCCCTATTGGATTTTGAGTATCCTCGCTTGAAACTCTTAGCCGACAAAAAAATTGCCATTGTCGGGGATATTGTCCATTCACGGGTTGCTCGTTCTAATATTTGGAGTCTCACCGCCAGTGGTGCTGAGGTTCATTTAGCCGGTCCACCCACGCTAGTTCCCCAGGAGTTTACTGAGTATGTCCAGGGAACTGGAGAGCAGAGGAAGCCGGGGAAGTCGGGGGAGAATTTTTCCCAATCCCCAATCCCCAATCGGCGACTATTTTTGCATTGGGAGGTTGAACCCGCCCTAAAAGATGCCGATTTTGTCATGACCTTACGGCTGCAAAAAGAACGCATGACTGCCCATCTGTTACCCAGTCTGCGAGAATATCATCAACGGTATGGGATTACACGCGATCGCTTGAAACTTTGCCATCCTGGAGTCAAAATTCTCCACCCTGGACCCGTCAATCGCGGTGTGGAAATTAGTTCCGAGTTAATGGATGATCCAGAATTTAGTTTAATTTCTCAACAGGTCACCAGTGGTGTGGCGGTACGCATGGCGCTGCTGTATTTGATGGGGAGTGGCAAGTCTTAATATTGGTCTTATGTCATTGGTCTTATGTCATTGGTCTTATGTCAATTCTCTACCCTATCTCCATCATCTTCCCCAGCTTTCCCATTTCCCCCATCTTCCCCTCACCACAACAAGTTTTCAGCAAGTCCTCTTTAATTTTGCTGTAGTATAATTCAGCCTTATTTCGTCGTCAACAGGTTACTTGTAAAATTTCGATGAAGATGGGGCGGGTTTTTAAAGTGTTGATGAAGTATTAATTCCTGGCTTTTTTTCTGTGTATAGTATTTTCATAAGGTACATCAATGAGTTTTTTCGTCTAGTCCTATGCCGGAATCTAACATCTACTCATCTCTCAGCGCCGCTCTACCCAATGAGCTGACATTTAGCATTCAACTCGACGCGGGTAGTGATCCGGATGCCAGTTATGTGGATATCACCATCAAAGACGACCCCGGTACAGAAAACGTACTTGAAGGGATGAATTTTGATGGATATTGTATTGATACCGATCGGGGAATTCGCCCAAATATAGACTATACAGCTAAAGTTTATTCTAGCTATGAAACCTTACCCGATGAACTAATTGGAACAGGTTTAATCGAAAAGCCAGAAAATTTAGATCTCGTCAACTGGATTCTCAATCAAGGTTTTGAAGGACAAGCATCAACTGGGAATGGCACCTATACTTCAGGGGATATTCAACGAGCCGTCTGGTCATTACTGGATGACCAACAGTCAAGCGGTGGCGGGACTTTAGGTGCTTGGGAACAAGCGCGAGTCGATGAAATTCTGGATCTGGCTCAAGACAATGGTGAAGGGTTTGTTCCCGAATACGACTATACAACCCTATTTGGCGAACAAGTCGTTGGCAAAATGGGAGTCATTCTGGTTCCAGATAGCAATAATGATGGTTTGCCAGATAGCCAAATTGTTATCGCTGAAGTTGAATTATCTAAAATCGGTGATACGGTTTGGTCCGACTGCGATGCGGATGGGATTCAGGATGGAAACGAAGCGGGAATGGCTGGCGTTACCGTCAACCTCTTAGCCGACATTGATGGTGATGGTGTAATTGAAGATGGGGAAGTTGTGGACACCACCACCACCGATGCCAACGGTAATTATGAATTTACAACCATTGCGGGTGACTACAAGGTTCAATTTGAACAACCCGATAATAAACTCATCTCTCCAGCCAACCAAGGTGGCGATGATACGGTTGACAGTGATGGCTTAGTCTCTGATGTCGTGACTTTAGATCCAGGGGAAAATGACACCACAGTTGATGCCGGATTTTATCACCCTCCCTCTTTCAAAGCCGCTTTACCTGGAATGCTGACGTTTAGCATTCAGCTTGACGCCGGGAGTGATCCGGATGCTAGTTATGTGGATATCACCATCAAGGATATCCCCGGAACCGATAATATCTTTGAGGGGATGACCTTTGATGGGTATTGCCTAGATACCGATCGCCCGATCAATCGAAATGTAGATTACACAGCGAAAGTCTATTCCAGCGGTGAACCGTTACCCGATGAACTAATTGGACCGGGTTTAATCGAAAAGCCGGAAAATTTAGATTTGGTCAACTGGATTCTAAATCAAGGCTTTGAGGGAGAAGCCTCAACTGGGAATGGCACCTATACCTCAGGGGATGTGCAACGAGCCATCTGGGAGTTAATTGATGACCAACAGTCAAATGGTGGCGGTAGTTTAGGTGCTTGGGAACAAGCGCGAGTCGATGAAATTCTGGATCTGGCTCAAAGCAATGGTGAAGGCTTTGTTCCCGAATACGACTATACAACCATATTTGGCGAACAAGTCGTTGGCAAATTCGGACTCATCCTGGTTCCAGATACCGATGGGGATTGTTTACCGGATAAACAAATTGTTATCGCTGAAGTAGAATTATCCAAATTAGGGGATAGGGTTTGGTTAGACAGTGATGCCGATGGGATTCAGGATGCTGGTGAAGCGGGAATTGCTGGCGTTACTGTCAATTTATTCGCCGACATCGATGGTGACGGTGTATTTGAAGAGAGTGAAGTCGTTGAAACCACCACCACCGATGCTAACGGCAATTATGAATTTTCCGTCATGGCGGGTGAGTACCAGGTTCAATTTGAACAACCCGACGACTATGAAGTCAGTCCCGCTAACCAAGGGGGCGATGATACGGTTGACAGTGATGGTTTAGTCTCTGATACTGTCAGTCTCGCACCTGGGGAAAATGACCCCACGATTGACTCCGGTTTTTATCAACTGGCATCTTTAGGAGATAAAGTTTTTGAAGACAGCAACGGGAATGGCGTACAAGATGCTGGTGAAAGTGGTATTCAAGACGTTACCGTCAAACTCCAGAATCCGGATGGCACAGCGGTTCTCGATGGTAATGGAAACCCAATCACTACAACCACAGATGCTAATGGAGAATACTCATTCACTGGCTTAACGCCGGGTGAGTATAAAGTCATGTTTGTCGCCCCCAATGGCTATATATTTAGCCCACAAGATGCGGGTAGCGATGATAGCCTCGATAGTGATGCCAATCCCAGCAATGGCATGACTCAAACGGTAACGTTAGAGTCAGGTGAGATTAACGACACATTGGATGCCGGATTGCTGATCCCGAATCCCGGTATTGATATTGAGAAGTTTGTCAATGAGATAGATGTGACGGATTTGAATAACCTGCCGGAAATTGCCGCCGGTACCGATGTCACGTTTACCTACGCAGTCACCAATACGGGGAATGTGGGCTTCTCTACCAGTGAAGTGATTGTCAGCGATGACAATGGTACGGTGGGTGATACCAGTGATGACTTTACTCCTACCCTCGATCTGTCCACAGATGTTGGCTCCGATGGCATCCTCAGCCCGGGTGAAACCTGGGTTTACTCCTCAGCAACTGAAGCAGCACAAGATCTGTCAAGTTCGACGACTTCTGACATCCAATTCATCTTAACCGGTTCGAGTAGCTTGGATGGTGCCAATGGCAATGTCCGTACCTTCACTCAAGATGGGGTTTCGGTTGATGTCAGCGCATTTAGTCAGAAATGGGGAACCTGGAAAAATGCGTATTTAGGTGCATACAGTGGTGGCTTAGGTGTGACGAACCGTGATGAATGGAAATTGAATCACCGAGTGGATAATAGCGGGAGTACCGATTACATCCTGTTTGAATTCGACCAAGATGTCACCGTAGACAAAGCCTTCTTGGATTATGTCGGCTGGGATAGCGATATGTCCATCTGGATCGGCGATCGCGATGGTGCGGATATCTCACACTTAAATGACAGCCTGTTGGATAGCTTCACCAAGGAAAATAACTTTACCCATCATGGACGCGATCGCTGGGCTGACTTTAATGATGCCGGATTA
>NZ_JAVJUO010000162.1:0-16665 GCF_040220555.1 Coleofasciculus sp. C1-SOL-03 | reverse complement strand
GAAATCTGTAATCGGGGTTTTGAACAACTGAGTACCCAGGGACTCTGGGGGAAAGAAATTGGCTGTCAAGTCGGGCTGTCGGGGGCATGGGTCCTAGATAAGTGGCGCAGGGCAGCAATATCTAACAGCGATGTTGGAAGCCTACACCATAATCTTTGATTTGGTGTAGGAGGATGTCACTTTAACGGTTAGGCGACCTACTGGCAAACTTCCCTAACAAGTAAGTCTAGGCAACGAGCGCAACTCTAGCTACTGGATACTTTCCCGAATGATTGGAGAAGGAAGAAATAACCATGAAAAAACTGATGACCGCACTAATGCTGACTCTCACAGCTCTAAGCAGTAGCCAACCCATCCCGGCACAAGCTTGCGCTGGTGGTGGAAGTGGGGGTTATATCAACCAGAATGCCGAGTTTGTCGTACCCCCACAATTTGCATCGACAACCGATTTTTCCGAAGGATTAGCAGCGGTAAAAGTTGGGGAGAAGTGGGGTTATATTGACCCAAGGGGAAAGCTGGTGATTTTACCTCAATTTGACATGGCTCTGAGCTTTGCTGATGAGTTAGCCGCCGTACAGATTAATGAAAAATGGAGTTACATTGATAAGAGCGGAGAAATAGCAGTCGTTCCCCCCCAGCCCGATCATTCTATTTTGTTTACCTTTTCCTTCTCGCAAGGATTGGTAGCCGTAAAGATTGATGATAAATACGGCTATATGGATAAGAATGGACAAGTCGTGATTCCACCTCAATTTGATGTAGCCAGGAAATTTACTCAAGGGTTTGCCGCCGTAGAAATTGATACCAAGTGGGGTTACATCGATAAAACAGGTAAGCTAGTTGTTCCACCTCAGTTTGATAATGCTAAGAGTTTTAATCAGGGGTTAGCTGCGGTAGAAATTGAAGAGAAATGGGGCTACATTGATAAAATGGGTAATGTCATCATCTCACCCCATTTTAATCAAGCGACAAGATTTACGGAAGGATTAGCAGCGGTAAAAATAGAGGAAAAGTGGGGCTATATTGATGAAACAGGTAACGTCGTCATCTCACCCCAATTCGATGATGCCAAAGAGTTTGCCGAAGGATTAGCGCTGGTGAGAGTAGAAGCCAAGTTAGGCTATATTGATAAGAGTGGTGAATTAGCCATTCCCTTTCAATTTGCTAGAGCGGGTAACTTTTCCCAGGGACTAGCCGCCGTACATTTTAACCGAGCTTGGGTTTACATTGATAAGACGGGAAAAGTAGCGTTACAACCACCAGTAGCAGCGGCTAATCTGGGTATCTTTTCTCAGGGACTAGCACGGGTATGGGTTAATCCTAAATCGGGGTCTCGGTGTTAGTTGATCGTGTTATGAATACCCTCGGTTGTTTGTGTTTTTATCAAGATTAATATAAATTGGGTATTCCCTGTTCCCTGTTACACACCGAGCGAAGCCGAGGTGTTCCCTAATCTCCACCATCCACTTTAATTTTGTCTGACTCCTGATGAACTATATTATTAAAAATCCTGAAGATATTATTCAATTAACGCTCGAACATCTCCAGATGACGGGTTTAGCTGTACTGATTGCTGTGGCGATCGCACTGCCGTTATCGGTGCTGATCACTCGCTACCGTTGGCTGAGTATCCCAGTTGTGGGTATTCTGGGTATTCTCTACACCATACCCAGCTTGGCGCTAATTATCCTGCTTGTACCACTTTTGGGCTTGAATCGTCAATCGGTAGTAGTAGCGATGATTCTCTATACCCAAGTGATTCTGGTGCGAAATTTTCTAGTCGCCTTACAATCGATTGATCCGAAAATTTTAGAAGCCGCACGCGGGATGGGGATGAATGCTTGGCAACGTTGGTGGTGGGTACAAATTCCCCTAATTTTACCCATTGGTATTGCCGGAATCCGTTTGGCAACCATTGTCGCGATCGCGATCTCCACAATTGGTGCTAAATTTGGGGCGGGAGGATTGGGAGTCCTCCTGTTTGATGGGGTGTCTCAGAGTCGCTACGATAAGATTTGGGCGGGGGCAATCACTGTGGCGATTCTGGCGTTTGCTTTAAATGGTATCTTGCTGGGATTACAGTGGCTATCGAATCCGCAACGAAAAATCAAGCTGATGAGTGAGGGTTGATTGGGAGTAGGGATTGGTGACTGGCGTTTGTTGTTCTAAATCATTTTACAGTACGCTCAATCGCGCCACCAAAGCTGACAGCCACATCATAACCAATTCGCATCGTAAATAACCTTGCGTTTGGTTTCTTCTGCTTTAATTTTAATGCTGTTTCTACGCCAGTTTTATCAATTCCATATTCGCCTGTTTCAGAATCAATCACAATCATTTTGCCAATCCAGTTTCCCAGCCTGTTGGTGGGTTCACAATTAACTCTCCTTTGGCACTTCTTTCGAGTCTCAAGTCGCGGTTGGCTGCGGCTAAAGCAGCAAACTGTTCCTGGGTGACGTACAGCCCAATCGCCTTGGGCAATTCAATCGATAGGGTTTCAGTTTCTCGACTAGCAGGTGTCTGTACCATCTTTACCTCTTACGCGCTGTGTGAGGATGTCACTCGTTGTAAAGCAGTCAAACTCACCTCCGCCACTAATGCCAATATTGCCACCGGAATGGCACCCACTAATAAAATACTTTGATCATAAAGGGCAAACCCCAACACAATAAAACTCCCCAATCCTCCTGCACCAATAAAAGCAGCCAGAGTCGCGCTGGCAATTACCTCAACTGTCGCCGTTTTAACCCCAGCAATGATGACGGGTAAAACTAACGGGATTTCGATTTGCCGCAGAATTTGCCGGGGAGACATCCCCATCCCTTTGGCGGCTTCGATGATGCTGGGTTCAATATTGCGAAAGGCGACATCTGTGCTGATCAAAATCGGTGGTAATGCTAAAAGTGTCAACGCTACCGCCGCCGATTTGAAACTTAGCCCCAAATAAGGAATGGCAACGAATAAAATCGCTAAACTGGGAATGACTCGTAAGCCATTGACCGTATTAATTAAGACCGTGGAGGCGGTTCGCGATCGCGCACTCAGCAGCCCTAGTGGTAAACCTAGCAATAAGCTGATTGCCAATGGCACAAACACCAATAGCAAATGTTGCCCTAGGGCTTCCCTAAAGTTGTCTTGATGACTGGCAATATAATTTAGGACTTCGGTAAATTTTTGAAACATTTGAGTTTTTCAGCCATTAACGTTTATCATACAGTAATTCTGCATGTGCCAGTGGTTGTAGCGATCGGGCTATCTACCCCAGTGTTTATCTCTACAACCCTGATTTTGCTTGGTTTCCATGTTGTCATACCAAGTTTTTGATCGTCTCCTGCACGATAGATCTTACGCTTACGAAATTCGGATAAATCTTGGGCAAGGAACTAAGATGTTCCGGCGTTGGCGTTTCAGCAGGATGTCTATATAAATTGTCAGGCATCTGTTGACATTTTGCTAGTCATTGTCAATTGTCGGAGTCAACTCATGAGTATACAAGTCATTGTTTTTGATTTTGATGGTACTTTAGCGGATACCTTCAACGCGATCATCCGGATTGCGAATCGTTTAGCGGACGACTTTGGATATAAACCGCTGATGCCATCGGACATTGATAGAATTAGAAATCTAAGCGCTCGTCAGATTATTCAAGAATCAGGTGTTCCATTATTTAAAATTCCTTTTTTACTAAAGCGCATTCAATCAGAATTATATCAGGATATTGAATTTTTACATCCTGTTGCCGGAATTGCTGATTTGTTAAATGATTTAAAAAAACAAGGGAAAGTTATCGGTATTTTAACGTCAAACAGCGAAGAAAATGTTAAAAAATTCTTAAGGGTAAATGGTTTATACGATTTCTTTAGTTTTATTTATTCAGAACCTTCAATTTTTGGAAAATCACGCGCATTAAAAAGACTCATAGACCACAATAATTTTCAAACACAATCTTTTATGTACATAGGAGATGAGACACGCGATATCGCTGCATCAAAAAAAATTAACATAAAGGTGATAGCTGTAAGTTGGGGATTTAACTCCTCAAATGCATTAATCAACTATAATCCTGACTTTTTAGTCAACCATCCTCGTGAAGTATTGAACGTTATCGCCACATTGAATTAGTTTCATATCCTATAAGTGGGTGGACACAATTAAAGTTAACAGTTGAGATTAGGGGACTCTTAACAGGTAACAGGGAATAGGGAATAGGGAATAGGGTATAGGGAATAGGGAATAGAAATTTTGTCTCCCAGCTCCCCCAGCTCCCCCAGTTTCCCCAGCTCCCCCAGCTCGCCCAGTTTCCCCAGTTCCCCCAGCTCCCCCAGCTCGCCCAGTTTCCCCAGCTCCCTCCCCCAGCTTCCCCACGGGTATGGCTGCAGAACCGAAGGCGGAACAGCGGATGCTCTAAAAAAAATTTTGCCAGAGGACTTGCCAAATCATCCCTTTACTGGGTAAGATTAATAATCGTGGCAAGCGTTGAAGTCATGATCCTCAGTAGCTCAGTGGTAGAGCGGTCGGCTGTTAACCGATTGGTCGCTGGTTCGAATCCGGCCTGGGGAGTTAAAAAAGTTCAGTAGAGTCAAAGTTATCGGCTTGGCTAGCAAAGGAGCAAGGGAGCAGAGGAACCAGGGTAAAATTGAAACCTGGAGAATGACATTGGCAAAACTAGCCGTTCAATCGCCTCGCTCATAAAGGATTTGGGCTAATTGATTCCGTAGTAAGGCTTCTTGCTGAGTTTCGCCGATCGCATTAGCGAGGGCGATCGCTTGTTCGTAAAATTGCTTCGCTTTGAGTACATTTCCTCTAGCTAGGTAAAATTCGGCAAATAACCGCAACGTCACTAGCTCCCGGCTTAAACTCTCCTGTTCTTGGGCTAAGGCGAGATGTTGATTCAGGTATCGAATCGCCAGCAAATCTGGACCAATGATGCTGTAGGATTTCGCTAATCCCCGCAAGGCGCGAAACTGATTGGGAATATCCCGGCTATCTTGTGCCAGTTGTAAAGTATAGCGATAGGAACCAATCGCATCTTTGTAGGAGGCGATCGCGAAATAGGCATCCCCTAAATTATTACGGGTATTTGCCTCTCCCAAGGGATCGCCTAATCGCCGCCGCCAGGTTATCGCCGCTTTATACTGTTTAATCGCCTCTAAATAATCACCCGCACGAGCCGCGACTAAACCCAAGTTGCTTAAACTCAGTCCTTCCCCTTCGCGATCGCCCACCGTGCGAGCAATGGTTAGGGCTTCGGTAAAGCTTTCTTGGGCGGCGTCAAGATCGTTCGATTGTAGCAGTACAGTCCCCACATTATTCAAGGCATAAATTTGTCCCTGAAAATCTTGGAGGAAACGAGCCACCCCTAACCGACGGCGCAGAGACTCTTCGGCTTGGGGAAAGCGTCCCAAATCAGCGTAAGCGAGACCGATATAATTGTAAGCTAAGCCCTGTCCTTCAAAATCGCCAATTTTCTGATACAGATCCAGCGCCTGTTGCCAATAGGCGATCGCTTTTTGCAAATTTTCTTGACGCTTTGCCTCTCCTCCTAACCGCAGGAGTACATCCGCCTCATTTCTAGCTTCCCGTTGAATCGTGCTATCCACGGGAATCGTCAATTGATCTTGTAAGTCAAACCCCTCGGTGTCATTGGAGACGGTTTGACTGTGAGCCGGGTTACTCGCCAGCAGTACCGCCCCAGAAATTAGAGCCATCGCTGTGCGACGAATCACGTTCACCGAGAGATATTCTCTGTTCATGATCGGGAGATTTTTTGATCGGGATCAGAAATTTCTATCCTTAGTTTATACGGGGACAGCATTGAATTGGGACTTGCCCTCGGCATTATCCGTCCCTTGTTGTAAGTAAATCTCACGAATATCATCGGGTAAGTTTGCCTCTAATTGCTGATACCCTTGCTGGAGTTGACGTCTGACTTGAGCGGGTGCGATCGCTTCGCCTTCGGCTTGTAAATAGGCGGCGATGCGGGTTTCACTCCACTTAAAGGTTAATGCCATGATGATGATTAACCGCATCAGCGCAGGTAACTGTTCTAATGCCGCCTCCAGATAACACCATAATGGCGGTGGTGCGGCTTGCAGGGTATAGTGAATAGACTCCACTGGGGGTAACTCCGCTTGATTAATGCAAACGGCTGTCATGTTAATCAACCAACTTTGGAACGTATTGGACTCACTCGCCGCCTCTTGGATAAAGTCCATTCCCCGCAGTTCATAGAAAATATGACGCCAAGTAAGGGCAAAGAGGTAGTCGGCTTGCACAGGCGATCGCGCGGAATGACGAATTAAGGTATAGACAATCGGACTATAGCGACAGAAAATCGCCGTGAAATACTTTCCCTGTTCCGGATAGCGCTGAAACTGAGTCACCAGTTCATGATCGCTGTAGTGAAACAGGGATTTGACGAGCGGATGGTTGGATTCAGAAAAATGTGGAATATGCACAGTCTTTATGGTCTAGCTAGAATTCCGAATGCGCGGCGTTCACTTTCAAGCAGATGCCTCCCTTATGCAAGGGTTAAGGATTTAACCGTGAGTTGCTGACGCCGATCATCCTTAGTCTGTATGTTGTACACCCCAGAGGATTAGCATAACTCGTTTACCTTAGCTAAAATCAGTAACATCTAGTAACATCTATAGGACATCAGATGGTATTCATCATAAACCTGTAATAGAGCAACCGATTCGTCAAACTTAAATTAACTCAACATAGCTTGCCAGAATGATTCTATCCGTTGATATTATTGGCTTTCGACTACCGCTCCTGCCGTTTGGCGCTTTTTTACCGTCTCTGCCACTCGATAGTCTTTTTTCCACCCAAGGCATTATGGTTATGCTCTTGGCAGCTTATGCCGGGGCAATGTGGATGTTTCTCACCAGTGCGCCCAAGGTACATACGATTATGGTGTCTGATTTGGAGGTGGCACGGCAGTTTTATGAAGGCTTGCTGGAATTGTCCGCAGCGGAAGTTCCCCTACATTACTACTACAACTATGAGCAAACCCTAGGTGCAACGGGAATTGACCCCCTCTACCTATCCACCAATACCGGCACCACGAGTATGACTCAACTCCAAGGCACCGAGGGACTTTGGTATCAGCTTAAAAAAAATACCCAACTCCATGTCATTTCCGGTGCCAGCTATGGCAATAAAAATCGACACCGCCATGTCTGCTTTGATCATGACTGCTTAGAACAAGTGTTGATGCGGGTACAGATGCGACGCCTCAAGTATAAGGTTCGCGCTCAAAAACCATTGAATTTTTTAGTCAAGGATTTAGAAGGGCGCGTTATTGAAATGGCAGAAGTCTCGAATTAAGGCATGATGATTATTGCTTAAGCGGTGAAGGAATGAAAGGGTTTTCATCAAATCCGTGACGATTAGTTTTACTATCGTCAATTGTAAGGGCGGGTTTAGCCGTTTAATGTTGGAATCCTACCGATAACCTCTCAACAAAACCCGCCCCTCGTCATAAAAGGGTGCTATAAGTAGCGAATGTTACCATTTAGCAGGATTTTGGGTCGAGCCGTTGTTCAGTGGCGATAGCGTCGTTGCCGTTAAGTTTATCAGCCATGATAAACCAAGGAACATTGATCTGTTCCGACAATAGTGTATTATACTTTTTGTCAGCATAATATATTCTCGATAATTAGCCAAGCTGAATTGTCATTAAACGTTGATATTTGCACGATTTAAGCTTGACAAATTTTAGGGTTTAAGCACTAAGAAGACTGATGCTAATTTTTATTTACAAAAGATAAAGAAAAAATATTAACTAATTTAAATAATTGTGAATTCGTAAAATACAACACGATTTTTCTGGTAAAACTAAACCTAGGAAATATTTCTTATGGCAAACGAAGTTCACACTTGTAGAGTGTAGAAGGTGCTGATATGAACGAAAATACTTACGAATTGGAATCTGAACTGAAAACGTTGAACCACGTCTATCAAACATTGTCCGAAGTCAATCCTCAGATGAATGATGAGAGTTATGGGCTAGAATCCCTGGGGTTAAAAAACCTCGGTCAAGTATATCGCAATCTCCCCGTTCCCCAGCTCATCGAAGAATCCCTAAAACGTCATGAAGGCGTGATAGCTGCCAATGGCGCTCTTTGCGTGGAAACCGGGAAATACACAGGACGTTCTCCGGCGGATAAATTCATTGTTGATGAGCCAGGGCTGCATGAAGAAGTGAACTGGAATAAAGTCAATGTTCCCATCTCCCAGGAACAATTTGACTTACTCTATAAACAGATGTTGGCTTATTTGCAAGGCAGAGATCTGTTTGTCTTTGATGGGTATGTCGGCGTTGATCCGCAATACCGCATAGGTGTGCGAATCATTAACGAACTCGCCTCCCAAAATTTGTTTGCCCATCAACTGTTTCTCCGCCCCACTCCAGAGGAACTGAATACCCATAACCACGAACTAACCATCATTGCGGTTCCTGGTTTACAGGGAGACCCAGAGATTAATGGTATCCATAGCGAAGCCTTTATTGTCGTCAGCTTTTCCAAACGGCTAGTTTTGATTGGCGGTTCGCGCTATGCCGGTGAAATCAAAAAATCGGCATTCTCATTCATGAATTATTTAATGACCAAGCGCGATGTTCTGCCGATGCATTGTTCCGCTAATATGGACACAAAAGGGAACACCGCCTTATTCTTTGGACTGTCGGGTACAGGGAAAACCACCTTATCAGCCGATCCCACACGGCATCTAATCGGGGATGATGAACATGGATGGTCAGAACGGGGGATCTTTAACTTTGAGGGAGGTTGTTACGCCAAAACAATTCGGCTGTCGCGGACGAATGAACCCCAGATTTGGTCAGCGATTCGCTTCGGGTCATTATTAGAAAATGTGATTCTTGACCCAGTAACCCGCGTTCCCAATTATGATGACGGTCGCCTCACGGAAAATACACGAGTGGCGTATCCGGTCGATTATATTCCCAATTGTGTGATTCCGGGTATCGGTGGTCATCCCCGCACCGTGATTTTCCTGACTGCTGATGCCTTTGGCGTATTACCTCCGATTACCAAGCTGACGAATAGTCAGGCAATTTTCCACTTCATGTCGGGTTACACCAGCAAACTCGCGGGTACAGAACGGGGAATTACGGAACCCCAAGCCACATTTTCCGCTTGTTTCGGTCAACCGTTCCTTCCCCTATCGCCAACCCTCTACGGCGAGATGTTATTTGAGCGATTGGTTAAGTATGATGCTAATGTCTATTTAGTCAATACTGGGTGGACCGGTGGACCTTATGGCGTTGGCACACGTATGCGGATTCAAGACAGTCGCGCCATGGTAGCGGCGGCTTTGAGTGGGGAGTTGGAACAGGTGCAATATTATCACCATCCTATCTTCAAAATCTTAGTGCCAAAATCAGTTCCCGGTGTTGACAGCAGCATTCTCAATCCTCAAAACACCTGGAGTGATCCCCAAGCCTATGAGACACAAGCGAAGGATTTGGCGAAACGATTTGTGGAAAACTTCAAGAAGTTTCCCAATGCGCCGCGTGAGGTGAAGGAAGCAGCACCTGTTTTTGAGTAACTGTTCCCCGTTTTTGCCGCAACACCCTTTACTTTAGGGTTGTTGTGGACAAGAACTTCAAGCCAACCCATTATCCATCGTGTAGAGACGTAGCAGGCTATGTCTCTACATTTCTAGTTAGGTCTGTAGGGGCGGGTTTTACCGATAACGTTTTGGAAAAAACCGACAACTGTACTAAACCCGCCCCTAATAGGGGAATTATGTAGAGATGCAATAGCCCTCCAGAGTTGAGGAAACCCAAGCGTGAGAGATCGCTGGGCACATAGAAGGACTAGACTACACTAGATTATCACAAAACATGACCGAACAGGCAATCCGGCAAGGGAGATGGAGTAGGAGGGTTGATGCGATCGCTGTTGGTTTGTTGGTGGTGCGATCGCGAAATGTCATTCGTCAAGAGTCATTCGTCAAGAATCAGGGAAGATGGACAAGCCATATAGAGACTAGGCTGGGGGGAGAGGATGACCAATGAACCATCAATCATGAACCATGAACCATGAACCATAAACCATAACGATAACTTTTCGATTTATCGGTTGAGTTTTAAATTGCTCAAGATAATCCGACTTAGAGACCTGAATCAGAAATTCCTGGCAAAGCTTGACTTCTCGTTGGTTTTAGTTGTAGTATCAGGAAATTGAATCCTGTATTTTGTCCTTTTTATAGTCAATTTTTCGGGTAAAACCAATCAAACCCTTAAAATAACGTCATTTTTTTTCCGAAATCGGGGAAAAGTTTAGAAAATACAAACGTGTTTCACTCCCCAATTTCATTAACTCGCTCAGGGGCAGATTTGACAAAATAACTCTTTTGTGAGTCTATCTAAAGTCGGGGCGGGTTTAGTCACATCTAGGTGCAATCGAGAAGATATAGCAACCGCCAAGGGGATTAGGACAGATCATTAATGATGTAGAGACGTTGCATGCAACGTCTCTACATCTTAAATCCCTTCGTTGCACCACATACCGTGAAATCACCCCATCACCCCATCACCCCTTGAGCAACGCGGCAAACGGCTCATGTCCCCGTAGATGATCAAAATCTGAGTCAGTTTGGGCTAAGGTGAGATATTCGCTGGGATTCAGGCGAATCGCAGCTTGTAAACTGGTGATCGCACAATCCGGATTTCCCAGTAAGGCATAGCAACAGGCTTGATTGTACCAGGCGTATTCGTCGTCTGGATCAGAGGCTAATACTTGGTCATAACTCGCCACCGCTTCGGTATTTCGACCCAGTTTCCGCAAAACTTCCCCGCGCTGATACCAACTCCAGGGGTCAGTGGGTTTGATTTCCAACGCCCGATCATAGCTAGCCAAGGCGTCTTCTAAGCATCCCCAACGTCGCAGGGAATCTCCCCGTCGATACCACGCCCAATAATCATCGGGTCGAGTTTCTAAGGCTTGTTCGTAGCTGGCAATTGCCTCTCCATACCGTGCCAAATGCCGCTGGGCGTCACCTAAGCGATACCAACTCCAATAATCCGTTGGTCGCAGCTTCAGGGCTTCCTCAAAGGAGGTAATCGCTTCCTTGTACCAATCCAAATCTTCTAGGGCTACCCGTCCCCGATTGTACCAAGCCCAATAGTCATCGGGTCGAGTATCCAGAGCCTGATCGTAGCTTGCGATCGCCTCTTCGTAGCGTTGGAGTTCCCGCAATACCTGGGCGCGTTGACACCAACTCCAGTAATCGGTGGGCTTTTCGGCTAACGCTTGGTCATAACTGCTTAACGCTTCCGAGTACTGTCCCAATGCATCTAAAACATCGGCTCGCCAGTACAACGCCCAAAAATCATGGGGCTTGTAGTCTAAAGCCCGATTATAGCTGGTCAGTGCCTCTTCATAGCGCCCCTCATCGCGCAATCCATGCCCTTGATTTAACCAATCTCTATAGCTATCAGGTCTGCACTCTAGCACTCTGTAGATAGTATGGGCAGGTGTCTGCCGCATCGATAATGTTGTACTCATAGTTTAAACTCACATTTAGAACAAGGGAGAGTGTTATTCCGGCTCTACTCCCAAAGCCCGTAATTGTTCCGCAAAGCGAGCCGCTCGTTCTTGACTGGTTAACAACAGCTTGCCCTCGGCATCCCACCATCGCAACCAGGGCCACCGTTGATTTTGGTATTCCCCCTGCCAAATTCCCAACTCAACCCCTAATGGTTCAATGGGATAACGACCGCGATCATTGGGTGTCATTGGTTGATAACGACCGTTCACCAGTCGATACATATCAACTTTGGCTTGGCTGACCTCATAAATTCCATAAAACGGAATTTGAATTGCCCGTTCATACACCCAAAACTTCCCTTTCACCGGGGTGCGATCGCGTTCTTCTGCCCCACTTCCAGAAACAAATTCTAATGCAATCAAAGGAATCGTCGGCTCTTGCCACAAAACATAGGAACGGCGAATTTGACCATTCACTGTGGGGGGAACGTTGGGAATGTAAAACCAATCTGGAGCTTCTGCACCCTTTTCTGGTGCTTCCGGCGGATCGGGCAATCGCCAATAAATGCCACAATCTCGACCGATACAATAATTTCCGTCGGGATGTCGCTTTTGCAAAATGGGTGTAATCGAATCAGTCAGGAGGTCGCCCTGAGGAGGTTCCTGGTAGTTTTTCACAAAGTTCCCATCTTTATCGGGGAGTTGAGTATGGTCAGGTAAACTTGTTTCTAAATCGTCTTTTTGCTGTATGGCTGCTTCAGGAAGTTGACTCATATTGACCCAGCGACCCAGTTAATTCCGTTTTATTCTATCGCACTGCCCATTCAGTCTCTGTTTTCTCCTTTATTTCAAAAACTATGCCCGATTTATCTGACATTTCCGGACTCTCCGCTCCCATACCAATGACGACTGACAAATATAGCGGTATTAAGACAGGTTAGGACATTCTTTACTGTTAAGAGTTCCCTGTTCCCTCTTGGACTAACTGATGTCCTTTCCGTACCTCGTAGTGCTATAGCTCATGTTACCCACACCACTGCTAATTTATCGACAAAATGGGGAAGAAATCATCCCCAAGCGGTTGCCGATTAATCCACGCACCTGTGATATCGCCACGGATTTGATCACCTGTTTTCGGGAGGCGGTGGGTCATACCCAAGGTGAACTCAAGAGCCAGCTTTCTGAATTAGAAGGAGATAGTCCTGATTATCGCCTTAAACGGGGACTAGCACATCTGCTCAAAAATAACTTCAGTACCTTTGAAATTGTTAGTCCCCTGGAACCGAAAGAACTGCGACAACGAGTTTTTACCCTATCTGCTCAATCTCTCCCCTGTCGCGCTGCTACGGAAGCTACGCTAGAAACCCTGAGTAGTACGCTTACTCAAGAATTACACCAAGAGGTGCTACCGTCGCAAATTAGAACAGGGCTTTATGCGGATTTGCCGGAAAATCGGATTTTGACCCAGTTTGATGATCCCGCCCCGGAAGCCTTGCTGCACCGTTACAACTTATCGCAAGTCCAAGGGATTTTCTACAAAGCCTCTGAGATGGTTCTCAATGCTCATCGGAATGTACCGGGGGAATATAAACTACTGTTTCGTTATTTAAAGTTATTTGGCTTAATGACCTATATCGAAGGCGATGCGGATCATGGGTTTACGATTACTATTGATGGACCAGCGAGTTTATTTAAAACCAGTACCCGCTATGGACTCGCGATCGCCAAACTGATTCCGGCTCTACTCCATGTTACCCGTTGGAGTCTCAAAGCCACGTTACAAATGCGTGATCCCTACACGGGAACGTGGAAAACTGGACGATTTTGCCTCAATGATAAGTGTGGGTTGGTGACTCATTATCCACCGGGGAAGCCTTACGACAGTATGATTGAGGCATCCTTTGCCAACCGTTGGGATTCCCTGAAAACAGACTGGATACTGGAGCGAGAAGTGGATCTGATTCCGATTCCGGGGAGTGTGATGATTCCCGATTTTCGGTTGGTGCATCCCGATGGGCGAGATATGTTATTAGAAATTGTTGGGTTTTGGCGTCCCGACTATCTGCAAAAGAAGTTTGCTCAAGTTCGGCGGGCGGCTTGTGATAATTTAATTTTGGCAATTTCTGAGCGACTCAATTTGGATAAAGCCGGGGTTAAGCTTGAACGTGTGCCTGCTCAAATTATTTGGTTTAAAGATAAATTATCACCCAAGGCGGTACTAGAGGTATTAGATCAATGAACGGTGATTTCCGTAGGGGCGCACCGACGTGCGCCCCTGTATGCAAGGCTTGCGCCCCAGGGTTCCTGGGTACGGTGTCATGGTTTCAGGGTATAGCAACCGCCAAGGCGGTTAGACAGATCATTGATGTAGAGAGACGGCATGGCGCGTCTCTACCCATGAAAATCGGGAATGTCCCTATATCTGGAAAAGAATGATTATAATGAGTTGAAAGCGAGGAAAACTTCAAACCCAAGTTAGCTGCTTGGGGACAGCGAGAAGGAACAATTAAGAACAACGGGTGCATGGATACCTACTAAATGTTTATAGTCTGATACATTCACGGCGTTAATGCAGACAAGTTCAGGATCATCAGGAGTGCCATACCGATTTGAGGCGGATGCTGATCGCCTCAATTCTCCAGTTCTATCACTACAGAACAGATAGGTTGATTGTTGACTAATAAGTAAGTTTATGGCTCTGATGAACGTAAATATGATGAGTATGCGGTTGTGTTTGGTGAGTGGGTTAGTGATTAAGCTGGGCGTTGGTATCTTTTTCAACCCAGTGTCGGCTCAGATTATCCCAGATGCTACGTTGGGGAGTGAAGGGTCTCGCTTTATCGAAGGTGTAGAGATTGATCGGATTGAGGGTGGAGCAGCGCGAGGGGTCAACTTGTTCCACAGCTTTACTGAGTTTAACGTATTAGACGGACAACAGGTTTATTTTGCCAATCCTGAGGGGATTGAGACTATCCTGAGTCGGGTGACAGGGGGGAATGGTTCGGATATTTTCGGAACGTTGGGGGTATTGGGAAATGCGAATTTATTTTTAGTGAATCCCAATGGGATTGTGTTTGGACCGAATGCGCGGCTGGATGTGGCGGGTTCGTTTGTGGCTTCGACGGGAAATGGGTTTAATTTCTCGGATGGGAGCAGTTTTAGTGCGACGAATCCCGAAGCGCCGCCGTTGTTGACAATTAATGTTACTCCGGGGTTGCAGAGGGGAACGCAGCCGTTAGGAGAAATTAACAATGCCGGAAATTTAGCAGTCGGTTCCGGGCAGACTCTAGCATTATACGGCGGCGATGTTACTAGCACAGGTTCCCTCAGCGCACCTGGGGGTACAGTAATGATGTTAGGCGATCGCATCGGCTTATTGGACAATGCCCGAATTAATGTTTCTGCCCAGACGGGTGGCGGTACGGTATTGATTGGCGGAGGGTTGCAGGGTAAGGGTGCAGTTCCTAATGCGACCAGAACCTTTGTTGATGCGGGTGTTCAGATTGAGGCGGATGCGCTGACGACAGGTGATGGGGGTACAGTAATTGTTTGGGCAGATGAATTGACGGGGTTTTATGGCAATATTAGCGCCCGTGGAGGAACTGAGGCAGGCAATGGTGGCTTTGTAGAGGTATCGGGGAAGGAACACCTGATTTTTAGAGGTGGGGTGGATACGAGCGCGAGTCAGGGAAATCCTGGAACGTTACTGCTCGATCCGGAGAATATCACGATAGTGGATGGTGATGGAGCCGCAGACGACAATCAACTCAACGATAGTGAGATTTTGAGTGCTTCATCCTTCACAATTGCTGAAGAGACTCTCGAAAATCTCTTAGGCAATACTAATATTATTTTGCAAGCAACGAACGACATCACCATTGAAGACTTAACTGACAATGCCTTGGTTTTTAAGGCTGGGAGTGGAGGTATTACCTTAACGGCAGATGCCGATAAAAATGGGGTTGGCTCTTTCCTGATGCAGGATGTGAAAGATACCCTCTACACCAACGGACGTGATCTTGAAATTTCAGGGGCGAGTTTGACGCTGGGTAATATCGATACTTCCTCTGTCTCTGTTGATAGTGATAAGCGAGAAGAAGTGGTAGTCAATGTAAATGAAGGTGGACTTATTGCCGACACCCAAACGACTGACTTTAGCTTTAGTGTCTCAGAAGAAGGCGATATCGAAGACCTAGATGTAAGGTTTTCGGCAGAACATACTTGGGATTCTGACCTCGCTGTTTCCCTTACATCGCCACAAGGAACATCATTAAACTTATTCTCGGGTGTCGGGAGTAGTGGCGACAACTTCCAGGATACCCTATTAGATGATGAAGCGACGACGAGTATTAATCAAGGGTCAGCTCCCTTTAATGGAACATTCCAACCTGTTGAACCTTTGAAACGTTTTGATAATGAGAACCCCAATGGTACCTGGACTTTGAACGTCACTGACGATTTTGCAGTAGATAGCGGCAGGTTGTTCCGGGCGGGTGATACTGCACCTTGGGGAAGAGCAATTGGTACACAACTGGTGTTTCAGTTAAATACAAATACTACTGAGTCTGCTATTGTTCCTCGTGAGGGAAAGAGTGGCTCAGTTACACTCAACGCGACAAATGGCAATATTAGTGCTGGTACCCTTAATACTGCCAATAGTTTTAGCAATGGCGGCTCAATTAACCTTACTGCCACTGGTAATATCACGATAGACAATAATATAAATTCTTCATCTTTGGCAGGGGATGGAGGTGTAATTAACCTTAATGCTGGCGGTAACATCACGACTAAGGGTAATCTCAACTCCTCCTCTGACTCTGACGTCTTCTCCTTCTCTGACTCTAACGCCTCCTCCACCTCTGGAAATGGGGGAGCGATTTCTCTAACGGCTGACGGCGGTGACATCACGACTAACGGTAGTCTTAACTCCTCCTCCACCTCATCTTCTGACTCCTCCTCCACCTCTGGAAATGGGGGAGCGATTTCTCTAACGGCTGACGGCGGTGACATCACGACTAACGGTCGTCTCAACTCCTCCTCTGACTCTGACGTCTTCTCCTTCTCTGACTCTAACGCCTCCTCCACCTCTGGAAATGGGGGAGCGATTTCTCTAACGGCTGACGGCGGTGACATCACGACTAAC
>NZ_JAVJUO010000161.1:0-41016 GCF_040220555.1 Coleofasciculus sp. C1-SOL-03 | reverse complement strand
GTTTAGGTAAGACTTAGAAGACAGGTAGACCAGTAGACAAGGAAGAGTGAGAACGGAAAATAGGGCGTTTCGGCTTTTAGAAGTGAGTTTGACCGAACCTAATTTTGTACGGTTTTTCCTCCTTGTCTTCTTTCCTTCCTTGTCCTCCTTGTCTTGTCCCCACCCTAAAATAAAAAACCTACACCTGTCAGCTCCCCCCCCCGAACAAATGTACTATAAAAGATGGTTTGGTGAAAAATGGCAAATGATGATTCCTACTGTTAATTGTAAAAATAGAAAAAAGCCTTGAAACTCTTTACCATTGCCCATTGCCCATTGCCCATTGCCCATTGCCTATTCCCTATTCCCTCTCCCCACCACAACACTTATTCAGCAGATTCTACTTATGAAAGGGGTTTGGTGACCAAACCCCTACTGTTGCTTTAACACTAATAATGTAATGTCATCAAAAACCTTTTGCTGACCAATATAATGCCGCACATCTTCAATGACAACCTGGCGAATGTCTGAGGCTGATTGGTGACGATGGGCTTGTACTATCTCACAGAGTCGTTGGAGTCCATAGTGGGACTGATGGATATTTTCTGCTTCGGTAATGCCATCGGTATAGAGAACGACAACATCGCCAGAATTTAACTGGATTCTTGCTTGGGCAATAAATTCCATAATATCAGCATCTAACCCGATAGGGAACCCTAAATCAATCGTATCAATTTTTTCTAAGCTGCCATCGGTTCGCACCACAATCATTTCCTCATGTTGACCACTCAGGGTAATTAATCCATCGGCGTAGTCAATTAAAATTAAGGTCATGTTTTTATAACAATCCATCCGCTGTAAATTGGCGTACAGGGTGCGATTGAGAATATCTAAAAAGCGCACCGGATCAGTTTCATGACTATTTTCTAACGTCCGAATCGCGGTTTGTGCCATAATCATCAACACACCACTTTCTAAACCATGTCCTGTGACATCACCAATGCCAATTTTGACCCGTCCCCTATCGGTGAGGACATCATAATAGTCTCCCCCCACGTCCTCAGCCGATTCCATAAATCCGGCAATCTCTAACCCTTCAATCCCATCTAATTCAGATGCTTTAGGTAGAACCATTTGTTGCATTTTTCGCACGACATCTAACTCTGTGGCTAATCGAACATTTTCCGCCTGGAGATGTTTAATATTCAGATGCGTCTGGATGCGGGCTAAAAGTTCGTCTTTGGAAATTGGTTTACTTAGGTAGTCATTCGCACCACTATTTAAACCTGTGACAATATCCTGCACTTGGTTTTTTGCGGTTAACAGTAGAATCGGGAGTTCTGTGGAATTGAAGCGTTGACGGAGTTTTTCGGTGAGTTCATATCCGGTCATTTTCGGCATCATTACGTCCAGGAGAATAATATCAGGACGTAAGCCATTTTTAATCAGTTCCAGGGCTTCTTGTCCGTTATTGGCTTGAGTGATAGCATAGTTTTGTAGAGTAAGGTTATTCCTTAAAACTTGCAGATTGATCGGTTCATCGTCAACAATTAACACATGAATACCTGGGGAATCAGAGGGGGAATGTTGTGGCGTAGTCGGGGGAACAGAAGCGGGAATTTCTGAACCTATAGTTTCTGCGATCGCCTGACGCGGTGGTTGGGGTGCTGCGGACTGATTAGCAAGGGGTAAAGTAACGCTAAACTGTGACCCTTCCCCCAGTTTTGAGGTGACACGAATTGTGCCGCCATGGAGTTCGACTAAATGTTTAGTTACCGCCAATCCTAAACCCGTCCCGCCATATTCTCTAGCTGTTGTGCCTTCCCCTTGTTCAAATGAGATAAAAATGCGCTCAAGTTTATCCTCTGGGATGCCGATTCCCGTGTCAGAAACTGTAAGGATTATTTGTCCTGGGTTATCCGGGTTTTGAGTTGGGGAAGGAGGAGGTGAGACAACGGCGGCGGAGACAGTTATCTGTCCAGATTGGGTAAATTTAATCGCATTTCCTACTAAATTATGTAAAATTTGTTGCAGACGATTTTCATCGGCTTGGGCAGCGGGGAGGTCGGCGGGGATGGTATTGATTAGTTTGACATCTTTGTGGGTAATTAGGGGTTGACTTAACATCAGTACGATGTCAGTAATTGACCGTAAATCAACGGGTTTAAGTTGCAAGTCTAAGTTTTGATGTCTGAGTTTGGCAAAGTCGAGAATATCATTGACTAAACTGGACAAACGGCGACCACTAGAGACAATCATCGCTAAGTTATTGCGTGTAGATTCAGGCAAGTCTCCGGTTACCCCATCTACTAGGGATTCAGCAATACCAATAATTCCATTCAAAGGCGTGCGGAGTTCGTGAGAGGTATTGGCTAAAAATTCATCTTTGAGTTGATCCAGGCGTTGTAATTCTTCATTTTGCTGCGCCAAGGTTTCAAAGGAAGATTGCAATTGTTTTGCCATGGTATTAAAGGATTTCGCCAACTCCCCCACTTCATCAGATCGTTGACTTTCAACGGTTTGATCCCATTGCCCTTGCGCGATCGCTTTAGCGGCGGTATTCAGGCGTAAAATCGGTTGCGTCACCCAACGGGCAAGGAGAATACCGACAGAAATGGAGAGAATTAAGGCAGCGATACAGAGTGCGATCGTATTGCGGGTATTGCGGTGAATTTGCGCCATAAAATCGGCTTCTGGAATCACCACCACAATCAACCAATCCAAACCAAACTCATCCTGATAGGGCGTGACTTGAACGATTTGGCGTTTGCCCTCTAGGGTAAAGTCAAGGTGCTGGGGATGAGTAATTTGGTTAAAGTCGCTAAATTTAGCCTGCAAAAACAATGCCGTTTCTCGGACTAACGGGTTCTCACTTTCAACGGCTTGGAGGCGATTGATTTGTTCATTTTCCTGAGTAAAGGGCGAGTCCTTGGTTGAGGAGGCGACTAACAAACCATTGTGTTCCATAATAAAAATTTGACCCGTTTTGCCAATCTCTAAACTCCGAAGAAATTCACCAATAGCTGACAAGGATAAATCAACCGCAAATACTGCCGTTAACTCGTCTTGGGCATTATAAATCGGTCGCACAGCCGGGAGTGCTAGATTAGGATAAGGGGCAGCCCAAACATAGATATCTCCCCAAACTGGGGTTTTGGCATTTTTTGCCGCCAGATACCAAGGACGTTGCTGGAGTTCGTAATTGGGAATAACCGATAATAGCTTTTGGCGATTTCCTTGGGCATCGGTTTGATAGGTTTTAAACCCTTGATTGGCAGAGTCACCTGTCCAGTAAGCAACATGGGGAAGCTGATTGGGAACTTGTTCCGCCCCACTAAAAACGTCTTCAGGGATGCCCACGTAGATATAACTCATTTGCTCGAACAAGCGAAGCTGCTTCCAGAAATGGCGTTCTAATCCGGAAATATCCTGTAAATCCAGTTTGCCTAAGTTGACATCTTCAGCATTAATCTGATTAATTAAATGAGGCGTGTCTAAATAATTAGTCAAGCGTTCCTCAACCCGATTCGTCAGTTCGCGCTGTAATTGCCCCGCCAACTCATTCACTGCCTTTTGCCCATTTTTAAACGAAAGCCAGCCCACTAATCCCACTGCGCCCACAATTTGCAGTACAAAAGGGACAATGAGAACGGTTCTCAGGTTGATTCTTCTAGCACGTTTACGATTGAATGGGGTCAAAAGGCTGAGTAACATAATGGGGGAAAAGAGTCGGTACTGTTCGGTTAAGGGAAGCGGGGGGAGCGTGTAGAGACGTAGCATGCTACGTCTGGGAGATGGGGGAGCTTGTCCGCTGTACTAAGCAATATTAACAAGCCTCAAGTCCTTACCATTCCCCGTTCCCTGTTCCTTCCTACTCTCAACCGTTAACTTGAATTGTGTCCACCCACTTAATCCTGACAATCCATGAAATGTATTGACTATTTCTGTAAACTTTTAGCCCGTCGAGAATATAGTGTCTTTGAACTCACGCAAAAAGCCCAAACTAAAGGCTTTGATGCCCAGGATATTACTGAATCTATTGAGAAGCTGCAACGCCTCAATTATCAATCGGATACTCGTTTTGTCGAAAGCATGATCACGTCCTATCGAGGCAAATATGGCAAAATAGTCATTAAACGCAAATGCCGAGATAAGGGCATTGATTCGGAGTTCTTTGAACAAATCTGGCAGTCTCAAACCGAGGACGAGGAAGAAGGAGAACAACTGGATGGTTTAAAAGCGAAGGTGGTGCGAAAGTATAAAATTACTGATTTTCATGATATTGACCCGAAAACCAAGCGAAAGCTATGGAATTACCTTCAGTATCGTGGGTTTAATCCGGGTGACGTGTTAACCCAGTGGCAGAGGGAACAAGATGAAGATGTTGATTAAAATAAACGATTCAATTAATCAATAAGTAGGTTGGTGGAAATAAACTTAACTAGATTAAGTTATGTAAACAAGCCTCAAACCCTTACTGTTCCCTGTTCCCTGTTCCCTGTTCCCTAATCTCAACCGTTAACTTTAATTGTGTCCACCCACTTAAACTGAATGTCACTGACTTAAAGCCCCGACACCCGCCCGGAGTTCAAACTCCGGGCTAAAAGCTCAAGTCCACTAAAGTGGACTAAAACTTTTAATCCGAATGGTACTAACTTAAAGCTGATAGATAGTGCCTAACCTAGGGTATAGCAAGAATTCCGGCGATTCCAAAAGGCTTAAGTCAGTGCCATTACACTTAAACTCGTCTCCATCATGTTCAGCGCCACCGCTAAATTCGCTTGTGTCCAAAGTAATGGCGTTGCATCACTGGGAACATAGGAGTCATCTTCTCGATGATAAAGTTCCGGACATTTAAATTCGCCAAACTCGCTATCTTGTCCAGTAAGTTGTCCCAGAGAACGATTCAGATAATAGATTTGTTGCTGTAAATCCTGGGACTGTTGATGGTGCTGAAACTTAAGTCCAAAGATAATAGAAAGAATCGGATCAAAAACACACCATTGGGCTTGTTCCCCATCCGCCAATAAGCGATCGCGTTCCTCAATGCTTTCACTCCAATCCCTTGTCCGTCCTTGGGGTGGCAACTTTTTCTTGTAGTTGGCGCACCAGTACGAGTCTCCTAAGTAGCGCCGGATACCGTAGTCCCCTTGCAGATGCGTAATAATATTATCTAAGATTTGATTGGCTGTAGTTTCCGAAACCAATTGTAACGGGTAAACCAGGAACAACAACGCTGCATCATACTGCCGATTCTTTTTCGGTTCCGGTTGGATGCATTCGGCAGGTAAAATCGTTTCTAGGGTTGATTCTCCCTGGGCGATTAACTCAGTTAAAAAAGATGGGAAAAAAGCGCGATCGCACTCCTGTATCTCAGACCAATTTTTCCTGTGATTAAGCAGAGTTTGCAGGGATTTTAACCCCGCCACCACGCCACCAATACTAGACGCTTCGAGTTTACGAGTTTCCTCCCAATGACCACTATCTTCATCCTGCCAATAGCGAATCGCTTGAAAGTAACGGGCAAATAATACCAAAACCGCGAAGTCCTCAGCTTGAGGATTCAGGAGTCCCTGAGTTGCCAATTGACAGTAAAACCATAAGAAAAATCCCAAAGCATCATTTTGCGCGTGCGCCCATTTTTGATTAATTTCCGCCAAATTTTTACCATCAAAGCGAACATGGGGGCGCTCCATCACATTCTGGGGGTCAGCTTCGCCCTCAATAATCTGGACAAAACGCCATTGATACTTTTTGAAATAGCTGATCAGCGCATTAACGGTTTTCAGAGCAATTTCAACCTCTCCCAGAACATAATGAGCGTGAGCAATATAGAGATTATCTCGTACCCAGACACTGGTATAATCAGTATAGTCGGCATCACTTTTTAATAAAGCCGCCGCGAATAAGCCATTGTCTAGAGCAGGAAACTGAAACGTACCTTGGTTGTTGAGAAACTGGAATAACTGCTGAATATCTGACACACTATAGTCAGCCCGCATCAAGTCGAGGAGTTTTGGGTGATGAAGAAAAAGCATTGTTGGGTATATCTCGATGAATAACTGAAAATCAATGGCACTGAAATATTTAAATGCGTGACAGCTTATCGTAGGCACTGCCCACCAGCATGAATTCAGTGCTGTTCAACTTAAACTTAAAATCCTAATGAGCCAATCCCGTTGATCGCCCGGTTTACTCCTTATAATTTAATCAGTTGTTTCCTCAATCGACATAATGAGCCTCAAAGACCGCATCTCTGAAGATATCAAAGTCGCGATGAAAGCGAAAGATAAAGTGTGGCTGGAAACCGTCCGCAGTATCAAAAAGCTGATCCTGGAAAAAGAGGTCAGCTTGCGCCCTCAAGGACAAGAGACACTCACCGAAACTCAGGAACTTGAACTCTTAGCCCAACTTGCCAAACAGCGTCGGGATTCAATGGAACAGTATCGTAACGCGGGACGGGAAGACTTGGCGGAACAAGAAGCCAAAGAGTTAGCCATAATTGAAGAATATCTCCCTTCCCCCCTATCCGATCAGGAAATTGAAGCGATACTGGATGAAATTATTACCCAAACTGGTGCAAGTTCCATGAAAGATATGGGGAAAGTCATGGGACCGGCTATGGAAAAAGTCAAAGGGCGTGCTGAAGGTCGCAAGATTCAAGCTATGGTTAAAGCTAAACTGAGTGGATAAGTTGGCATTTGTCAGAGAACAGGGAACAGGGAACAGGGAACAGGGAACAGGTAAGATAGAGTTTTAAGTTAACTTCCTCATCACCCCATCACCCCATCTCCCCATCTCCCTCCATCGGACTATCACGATGCAAAAAATCCCAGATTACATTCTATTTGCCCAACACGGCTGGGCAGATACAGAAGCAGCGATCGCAGTGATGGCACAAACTCTGGCGACTCCCCAAACACTGGTGATTACACCCAATCTGGGTTGGTGGAAAACCTGGTGGCGGATTAAGCCATTAATCAAGCAGGTGGAAGGAATCGCCACGGAAATAATTGCCAAGTATCCCCAAACCCCGATCCGGATTATCGGTTATTCCCTAGGCGGATTAATCTGGGTAGAACTCCTCAACCGACACCCTGAATGGTGGTCTCAGGTGGAGTCGTTGGTTCTCGTCGCTTCGCCCATCGGCGGGGTGGATTTAGCCCGAAATTTTACGTTTTTGGGAATGGGTGTGGGGATAGCTGGGGCTTTGCTGGACAATCGCCGTCAGATGACGGAATCTATTGCTGAAGTGATTCCCACGTTAGTGATTGCGGGCGATGTTGGTGGCGGAACAGATGGTGCGGTGACTCTAGACGAAACCAAGGTTCCTGGTGCAAATTTCTTTTATCTGCCTACATTATCCCATCCCACACTAAAAAATCATCCGGCTGTAGCGGAAGTGATTCGCGACTTTTGGCAAAATCCAGTTATCATTGACAACTGATCGTTTTTTTCATCGCCCAATCTAATTTAGACACTCGTGGAAATCACAACCAACGTCCAAGAAACTCCTGTTAAAACCCCACAAAAGGTAATTGTTATCGGTGGTAGTATAGCCGGACTGTTAACCGCACGGGTGCTAGTACAAGAAGGCAGAAGTCCGAAGGCAGAGGGCAGAAGGCTATAAGGAACCTATGGCAGCTGCTTTTAGGCAGTTTGTTCGCTGGTTAGTTATTTCTGCCGCGCTGCACTAGCCGATCATTTTGATCAGGTGACGATTATTGAACGCGATCGCGTTCCCGAACAACCTGAACCTCGTGCAGGAGTTCCCCAATCCCATCAGCTTCATGTCCTGTTAACTCAGGGATATCGCATTCTAAATCAGTTATTTCCTGGATTGGAAGCAGAACTGGCTGGCTTGGATGTCTCTACTCTCAACTGGACGGCAGATTTTCAGTGGTTATTACCGGGTGGTTGGTCTCCCCGTTTTCCGTCTCATATCATGTCCGGTGGAATACTTACACTATCGGTTGAGACAAGGCAGAAGGCAGAAGGCAGAAGGGCTCCAAGGGAAGGAGGAAGGTTGCAAGGTACAAGGGAATAATGACTGTTTGGACGGACATGATATCACCTGAAAACTGACTCAACATTCCCTCTGCTGCTTGGCGCTTCCAGACCATCAAAAGTTGTGGTAAGCGCTGTTTTAATTCGTCAACTTCATTTTATTCCTAATTACTGCTTGACAGATTGAAGCCCATGAACCAAACCCCAGACTTTATTCTATTTGCCCAACATGGCTGGGCGGATACCCACCATGCGATCGCCGCCTTAGCCCAAACCTTAACCACGCCCCAGTCTCTATTGATTACACCCAATCTGGGTTGGTTGAAAACCTGGTGGCGCATTGAACCCTTAATTCAACAGGTCGAAGGAATAGCCACTGAAACCATTAGCCAGTATCCAAATACTCCGATCCGAATTATTGGTCATTCCATGGGCGGTTTAATTTGGCTAGAAATTCTCAAGCACCATCCCGAATGGTGGTCTCAAATAGAATCCTTTGTCCTGGTTGCATCCCCCATTGGCGGGGCAGATTTAGCCCGATTAATTGACCCCTTGGGTGTGGGAATTGGAATTGCGAGTGCCTTAGGGATTAACCGCCGCCAAATTGCACAATCCATCGCCAAAATGGTTCCCACATTAGTCATTGCTGGCGATAGCGATGGGGGAAGTGACGGCACCATTACCGTTGAATCAACCAAGTTTTCCCGCGCCAAGTTTGTGAGTATTCCCAATTTAGCCCATGCCCAACTCAAGAATCATGCTACTGTAGCTGGAATTATTCGGGAATTTTGGGCAAATCCCATAATAACTGACCCTTACCCCCTAGATTTTACCGCTCAGTTAATTGAACGCTTGCAGTCAATACCCGGAATGACTGATGCTCATCCGCGAGACTTTCCCCGGAGTCAACCCTACATCACTTTTGCCAACGGATTCACAATTCGCATCTGGACAAGTCCGTTACACGTTGACCATATTTTTGTCACTAATCCCGAAGGGAAATGCCTTTATAGTGGATTCGTGGGCTGGATGCATCGTGCGGCGTTACATCAAGCGTTAACTGAAATTAGGTAGGCTGAAAATCCCTTATAAGGTAAGCTTTTTTCTTCACTATTGCAAGAAAGCCTATTTCCTATTGCAAGAAAGCCTATTGCAAGAAAGCCTAGCGCGTAGCGCTATATAGCCGTAGACACATCGATTAGGACTTTCGGCACCATTGTAGAGACTAAGCATGCCTAGTCTCTACATGAACGAGAAACCCACCCCCATTGTTCGAGATCTCCACACCCCCCTCAATCTGAGCAAAAATGGTAGGATGATCGTAAAAATGCCGCCCTCAGCGGTAGTTTATCAGGGGTTAGCCGTTAGCCACATAGGACTCGTGCAAGATTGGCTGTGAACGCTGACTCTCCTATTCATGCCCTTAGTCTTGAGTGTCTAACCTTAACCCTAGACCAAGCGCGATTAGACGTATCCCTCTCCTGCTATGTTAAAAAACTTACTTGGTGATCCAAATACCCGCAAACTTAAGCGATACCAACCGTTCGTTGCCGATATCAACGTTCTGGAAGAAGATATCCGATCGCTCTCCGATGAGCAACTCCAAGGGAAAACCGTAGAATTTAAGCAGCAGCTTGAAGGCGCGACCACGGATCGTGAGCGAGAAGAACTATTAGAGGATCTCCTACCCGAAGCCTTTGCCGTCGTGCGAGAAGCGGCATGGCGGGTTCTGGGAATGCGCCATTTTGATGTGCAGTTACTCGGTGGCGTGGTGCTGCACCGAGGAGAAATCGCGGAGATGAAAACGGGTGAGGGGAAAACCCTGGTGTCTACCCTACCCGCTTATCTCAACGCGCTAAGTGGCAAAGGGGTACATATTGTTACCGTCAACGATTACCTGGCACGTCGGGACGCGGAATGGATGGGACAAGTACACCGTTTCCTGGGATTAACCGTGGGACTGATTCAGTCGGGAATGAGTCCTTCAGAACGACAGCGCAACTACGCCTGTGATATTACCTACGCCACAAACAGCGAGTTGGGGTTTGACTACCTGCGGGATAATATGGCAACCTCGATGAATGAAGTGGTGCAGCGTCCCTTCAATTACTGCATCATTGACGAAGTAGACTCCGTACTCATTGATGAAGCCCGCACCCCCCTGATTATTTCCGGGCAGGTGGAACGCCCCACCGAGAACTATATCAAAGCGGCTCAAATCGCGAAAATGCTTCAGCCGGAGGAGCATTATGAGGTGGATGAAAAAGCGCGTAATGTCATCCTGACCGATGAAGGCTTTATCGAGGCAGAGAAACTCCTAGAGGTTGGGGATTTGTATGACCCGGAAAATCCTTGGGCGCATTATATCTTCAACGCGATTAAAGCCAAGGAACTGTTTACCAATGACGTAAACTACATTGTGCGTAACGGCGAGGTCGTGATCGTCGATGAGTTTACCGGACGGGTATTACAGGGACGCCGTTGGAGTGATGGACTGCACCAAGCGATTGAAGCAAAAGAAGGCGTCGATATTCAAAAAGAAACTCAAACCCTAGCCACGATTACCTATCAAAACTTCTTTTTGCTCTATCCCAAGTTAGCGGGGATGACCGGAACCGCGAAAACAGAAGAAGCCGAATTTGAAAAAATTTATAATCTGCAAGTTACAATTATTCCCACCAACAAGCCCCCCGGACGGCGGGATATGTCGGATGTGGTGTATAAAACGGAGGCAGCCAAATGGAAAGCCGTTGCCCGCGAATGTGCGGAAATGCACGAACTAGGGCGTCCGGTACTGGTGGGGACAACCAGTGTGGAAAAATCTGAACTGCTTTCGGGTTTGTTAAACCAATTAGAAGTTCCCCATAACCTGCTCAATGCCCGACCGGAGAACGTGGAACGGGAATCGGAAATTGTCGCCCAAGCAGGGCGCAAAGGGGCGTTGACGATCGCCACCAACATGGCGGGGCGTGGTACTGATATTATCTTGGGGGGTAACGCTGACTATATGTCGCGGCTGAAAGTGCGAGAATATTTCATGCCGCAAATTGTCATCCCCGAAGAAGAAGATTCCTTTGCGGCTATGGCAGCAGGAGGTGGAAAACGCTCCCAAGCTCAAGGGTTTGCGCCCGGTAAAAAAGTGAAAACCTGGAAGGTGAGTCCCCAGATTTTCCCCACCCAGTTGTCTCAAGAAACGGAGCAAAAACTGATCGAAGCGGTGAAGTTTGCAGTGCAAGAATATGGGGAACGGAGTTTACCGGAATTAGAAGCCGAAGAAAAAGTGGCGATCGCGGCGGAAAATGCCCCAACAGATGACCCGGTGATTCAGAAACTGCGGGAGGTTTGTCGGGCAGTACGCCAGGAATATGAAGCCTTTACCCATAAGGAACATGATGAGGTAATCAGTATCGGCGGATTGCATGTCATTGGTACCGAACGCCACGAATCTCGCCGGATTGATAACCAACTGCGGGGACGGGCAGGACGCCAAGGTGACCCGGGGTCAACCAAGTTTTTCCTCAGTTTAGAGGATAACTTGCTGCGAATCTTCGGCGGCGATCGCGTGGCGGGGATGATGAATGCCTTCCGGGTAGAAGAAGATATGCCTATCGAATCGGGAATGTTGACTCGTTCCTTAGAAGGGGCGCAGAAAAAAGTAGAAACTTTCTACTATGACACCCGGAAACAGGTGTTTGAATATGACGAGGTGATGAATAATCAACGACGGGCAATTTATGCTGAACGTCGTCGGGTGTTAGAAGGATTAGATCTCAAAGAACAAGTCATCCAATATGCAAAAAAGACGATGGATGATATTGTAGACGCATACGTCAACCCGGATTTGCCGCCGGAAGAATGGGATTTAGGCAGCTTGGTGTCCAAGGTACAAGAGTTTGTCTATTTGCTGCAAGATCTTCAGCCAGAACATCTGGATGATATGACGGTGACGGAGATTAAAACGTTCTTGTATGAAGAAGTCCACAAAGCGTATGACATTAAAGAAGCCCAAATTGATCAAATTCAACCGGGATTGATGCGACAAGCGGAACGGTTCTTCATCTTGCAGCAAATTGATACTCTATGGCGGGAACATTTGCAGTCGATGGATGCGTTGCGTGAATCAGTGGGGTTACGGGGGTATGGACAGAAAGACCCACTGATTGAGTATAAGCAAGAAGGATATGAAACCTTCTTGGAAATGAGGATTGACATCCGTCGCAATGTGGTGTACTCGCTATTCCAATTCCAGCCGCAAGTGCAACCGCAAGCGGTTTAATTGTTTGTCATTTGTCATTCGTCATTCGTCATTTGTCATTTGTCATTCGTCATTTGTCATTTGCAATAATTGAACGGTTAGGTAGGGGCGGGTTTAGTTACATCAGGGTGAAAACGAAATGTTAGTAGTAAAACCCGCCCCTACAAAAGATGTTTTATCGGAACGCCTCTTTTCCCTCTGCTTCCCCTGCTCCCCAGACGTGCCATGGCACGTCTCTACATTGCTTCCCCCGCTTCCCCTGCTCTCTAACCCCACCCCAAAACTTATTCAGCAGACCCTAATTAACTGGGATTCTCGAAACTACGCCAGACGCCAACTAAGACGCCCTGTACTTCTACCTTTTCTGCTGCCACTGCTATGGGTGGATAATTAGAGTTAGCAGGTTGCAGGGTGATCATCTCCTCTTCCCGATAAAAATGTTTCAAGGTTGTGCCGTATCCTTCCACTCTAGCGGCAACAATTTGACCATTTTTCAGTTGATCGGGTTCAGGAACGGGTTGCATAATCACCAAGTCCCCTTCTCGAATTAAGGCTTCAATCATGCTGTCCCCGGTAACCCGGAGGGCAAAGTTACCGGGTTGGGTGAATAAACCGGATAAATCAATCCGATCCATGCCATCGATAAATGGTTCCACCATACCCCCCGCCGTGATCACACCCAGTACAGGTACTCCTGATGCCGTACTACTGAGAATCCGAATCGTCCGAGCTTTGCCTTCTGTCCAATCAATGTATCCTTTGTTGCGTAGATGTTCGAGCCGACTCTGAATCGGTGCAGGCGATCGCAGGTTCATCGCTCGCATCATTTGCCGGATTGAGGGCGCGTGTTGGGCGGTTTGAATATAGTCAACCAACCAATCATAAAGTTCTTTCTGGGCTTGGGTGAGGGGTTCCATCATCCTACAAATTACACTAGATTTTGACGTTACAGGTTGCGGGTGCAGATGGCTCAACCATTCGACTTGTGAGTCTTGATGGCAGTCAATCTACTCTGAGACGGGTTAAATTGAAACCCATTTATTCAACTAAACGAATACTATTTACTATAAAACATTAGTAGTACTAATGTCCTATCTGGGTCCCCTTAAAAGCAATTTTTAAGAATTTTGCGTAGGGGCGGGTTTGACGATTAACGTTTTTGACCTCACCCAGATACCAGTAAACCCGCCCCGACTTAACCATCGACTTTACCGTTGAATCGTCCCCTGTGTTCTGTTAATCCGCGCCTAAAAGACTAGCCAGTAAAGCTTTCTGGGCGTGCATCCGGTTTTCAGCTTGATCCCATATCCGCGATCGCGACCCTTCCATCACCTCATCGGTAATCTCTTCGCCTCGATGGGCGGGTAAACAGTGCAACACGATCGCATCCGTTGCCGCTAAACTCAAAAGTTGTTGATTGACCTGGTACGGTAAAAAGACCGGAATTCGCGCATCGGCTGATGCTTCCTGACCCATACTTGCCCAGACATCGGTATAAATCACATTAGCGCCCTTAACGGCTGCCTTTGGATCATCCGTAATCGTCACTTCACTGTTGACCGCCAGTTGTTTAGCTCGATCTACAATTAAACTATTCGGTTGGTAAGCCGATGGTGTGGCAACTCTGACATTCATCCCCATGAGGGCGCATCCTACCATGAGTGAGTGAGCCACATTATTGCCATCACCCAAATACACGACCGTCGCACCCGCGAGTGACCCAAAACACTCTTGCATGGTCAACAAGTCTGCCAAGACCTGACAAGGGTGTTCTAAGTCAGTCAGGGCGTTGATAATCGGAATCTGAGCATAGTCGGCAAAGGTTTCTAGTTCGTTTTGCTCGAAGGTGCGAATTGCCAGGATGTCCAGATACCGATCCAAGACCCGGGCTGTATCTACCACAGGTTCTCCTCGACCCACCTGGGTGACATTGGGGTTCAAGTCAATCACTTGACCCCCTAGTTGGTACATTGCTACCGAAAAACTGACTCGGGTTCGGGTCGATGCCTTATAAAACAAAAGCCCTAACACCTTATTGCATCGCAGGTTAACCTGACCGGTTTTCAACTGGATAGCTAGATGCAACAGTTCGTGAATCTCATCCGCACTCAGGTCAGCTAAACCTAACACGTCTCGTCCTTGTAATGCCGTCATGTTCCTTCTCCGATGACTCAGTGGATCGGCGCTTGCTTTTAAAGCACGTTGGCTGGGGTAATCTCACCCAGCACCACTTTTTACCGATGTCAGTCTCCTACGGCTACCCAGGTTTTGGCAAGAAGCACCGTGCTAAAAATTTAGCAGATTTTTATCGGATCAGTTTAATTTTGAGGCGGATGATGTAAAATAGTAGTTTTTTTTCGGAAGCGTTGAGAACCGATCGCCAATATTACGTCTCGATTCCCTGTAGATTCCTCCGTGAGTTGGCATTGACTTGATTAAATCGATGCATTTAGCCCTCCCAAACTCTAAACCTTATGAAACGCTCCGTCATCCTTCTCTGTGTCGTTGCCATCATTAGTACCAATCTTGGTTTTTTCTATCTGGCATCGGGTTATCTTACTGAAGAATTTTATCCCCTCCAGAAACTCCTCTGGCTGATGTTAAGCTTGGTAAGTCTGAGTTTAATTTTGGCACTCCCGATCGCCTTAGGATTAGTTAAGGCTTTTTTCAATAGTCAAGATGATGCTCAAGAGGAGTGGTTTAGTCAAGTTCCAGCATCGCTCTCATTTCAGGATAACCTGAACCGGAAACAATTTGGCGATCGCACCCCTGCAAGCATCGCGGCTCAACTCGCCACGAATCAAGCTCTAACCACCAATAAAGATAACACCCGCCCCCTTTTCAGCCAGATCATTAACCCACAGCCCCCATTTCGCGATCGCCTCCAGAACCTCATTGATGATTTGTCGGATCAAGACCTGGATTTTCTTTCACAGGAGTCAAATACTACTCCTTCAATGTTGATGGCAAAGGTTCAGCGTGTTGCCAATTTTACTGATACCCTTTTCGATCCTCTCACCTTAAAGCCCAACCCGCCGCAACGTCTCAATTCATCAGTGAATCTACATTCCATCACTCAAGACGTGTTAGAGCTTTGTCAACCTTTAATTCGCCCAAAAAATTTACAATTACGCAACTCCATCGCTGCCGATTTCCCCCCCTTTAATGCTGATGCTAATCAATTGCAGCAAATCTTGTATAACTTAATCATTGACATGATTAAGTTTACCGAACAAGGCGCGATCGACATTTCCGCCACGATTACCCCTGAGCAATTACAACTGACTGTTGCTGATATCGGCATCAATATTCCCGCCGAGCAATTACTGGAGAATGCCTATAGTGCCACAATCCAACAGTACAGCAGTACCGCCTTAGGATTAATCGTGACTCGGCGTCTGGTCGAACTCAATGGCGGTCAACTCCGGGTTGAATCAATCGGCAATCAGGGTTCCCGCTTTATTTTGACGCTACCCATTTCTGACAATCAACAAATCCCCTTAGCCGCGTCTGACAAAAAGCCTCTGTCTCTAGTAAAATACACCAATAAAATAGCTGCTGAATTTAAACCCTCCTCTGTTTTAATCCAGTCATTCAAGATTTTAATCGTAGCCAATAAAACTGTCAATTGCCAAGCCCTAATCAAACCATTTTTAAATTCTCCAGATTACCTGATAAAACGGGTCGCGAATGGCAAGCAAGTTTTAGCCGAAATCGAAAAAGGCTTTCAGCCTGACTTGCTGATTGTGGATGCCGTAATATCTCCCGTGAATGGCTATGACCTTTGCCAAACTATTCGCCGTTTTTTCTCAGCCAATGAATTGCCGATTATTCTCGTTGACGATAAAGAAAAGCAGCCAGACTGGCAAAAAATACAAAGCTACCAGATCAATGATTATTGGACTAAACCCATTGATCCAAATGAGATGTTTGCCCGAATTAATCCTTATCTACAACTGACCCAAATCAATGCCAACTGCAACCGCTTCATTCCGTCGAAATTACTCAATATTTTAGGCTATACCAACCTCAGTGAGGCTCAATTGGGGGATTGCGTTGAACGGGATATGACGATTATGTTTGCCGATATTCGTTCATTTACTACCTTGTCGGAGAAGATGTCGCCCCAGGAAAATTTTGATTTTATCAATAATTATTTTAAGAAAGTCGTTCCCACTATCCGTCAGCACAATGGTTTTGTGGATAAGTACATCGGCGATGCGATCATGGCAGTCTTTCCCGAAAAAGCTGAAGAAGCCTTAGATGCGGCGATTGAAATGCAAAAACAGATTGCCATCTACAACGGGAAGCAGCAAGAAAACGGAACCCTACCGATTTCAGTGGGCATGGGACTCCATAATGGTAGTCTAATGCTAGGTACCATTGGAGAAGAACAACGGATGGAGGCAACAGTCATTTCTGATGCTGTGAATCTGGCATCCCGCTTGGAAGGATTGACGAAGATTTTTGGCGCGTCGATTATCTTTAGTGAAAAGTTTTTGCTGAGTCTGGATAATCCGTTAAGCTATAATTACCGTTTTTTAGGGAAAGTTCCGGTCAAAGGCAGAAAAAAAGCGGTCTCCGTCTTTGAAGCCTTTGATGGGGAACCCCTAACGTCGGTTAATCTGAAAATTAAGCATCGAGGCAAGTTTGAGTTGGGGATTCATCTTTTTTATAGCCGAAAATTTGCTGAAGGCTATAAAATATTTAAAGAAATTTGCCGAGAAAATAATCAGGATAAAACCGCTCTCTTCTACATGAAGCGTTGCCGCAAGTTCCACAAGCTTTGGAAGTGGGGGCAATGGGATGATTTTAATAGCAAGAGATATCAAGTTTAAAGTATGAAAAGTAAGACAGAAGGCGGTTTGAAGGTAGAAGGGATAGAAGCGGCAGAAGGAAAGGAGCAAGGTGGTAAGGTGGAAGCAAATGATAATAACAATTTAGACTCAGATATTGCACCTGACCAGAACGATTGGAAATCGTGGAACCAGACGAAACCAAGTCTGCCTGGGCGGACGAACAGAAAATTAAGGGTTTGGCAACCCGCGAAGGCGGGTTTGGTTTGTGTAGCTGCGGTTTCAACCGCCCTATTGAAAATGGTGGTGATGGCGACTCCGGTTCAGAGTGCGACGAAAATTTATATTCCTTACGGTCCGTTAGAATTTTCTCTGCCGATCGCAGCCCTGGAAGTTTACGCCACTGAGGGTAAAATTGAGCCAGAGTTGGCGTTTTATGCCAGTTATGTGGAACCGCAACAGTTAGAACGGTTGCGGCAGGTTTTAGTCACGCCCATCGATGTGAGTCCAGTCGCGATCGCACAATTTCTCTATTCGCCTCAAGGGGAAGCCATCTTGGAACGGTTGGGGGAAGTGATTCAAACCAAAGCCGGTCAAGAGGGATTTTATGCGATTCGGGCGGCATTAATCAAAGCGGCGGCTGAACCGGGGGGGCTAACCTTATTAAATGTGCTGCGGGAGTTTCCCACCTATGGGATACGGATTAACTCTGCCCGGAGTTTTGAGATCATTGAGGAACTATCTCGGTTAAGTCGGCAAACCCAACAAGCGATCGCGGGGGTGAATCAGGAGGCGATGGCGGAAGTTCAAGCCCAGATCGAGTCCCAGTTTCCCCAAATGCTACCCGACTTTTCCGAATTACCCGACTTACGCGAACCCGGACCCATTGCCTATTCTCAACAAACCCTGACATTGGCTGATCCCAGTCGCGGACGCCGATTTCCGGTGGATTTGTATTTACCGTCTGCGATATCGGCTGGGGAAGGACTAACTCCCCTGATTGTAATTTCCCACGGACTCGGTTCTGATCGGATGACGTTTGAATATTTAGCCCAACACTTGGCGTCTTATGGGTTTGCTGTAGCCCTACCGGAACATCCTGGCAGTAATGCCGAACAATTACAAGCCCTGAGTCGAGGACTAGCTAGTGAGGTGACGCCACCGTCAGAGTTCATTGACCGTCCCTTGGATATTACCTTTTTGCTGGATCAACTGGAACAATCCTATCAAGGACAGTTAGATCTGGATCATGTTGGCGTATTGGGTCAATCCTTTGGCGGTTACACAACCTTGGCGCTAGCGGGTGCTGAACTTAATTTTGAGCGATTGCAGGATGTTTGCGGGGAGTCAGAGGATTCCTTAAATGTATCACTGCTACTGCAATGTCGGGCATTAGAGTTACCCCTGGCGGACTATGACTTTCGTGATCGACGGATTCAAGCCGCGATCGCGATTAATCCGGTGGGGAGTGCTATCTTTGGCGAATCGGAGTTTGCTCAGATTCAAATCCCCCTGATGCTGATTTCGGGAAGTAGTGATACTGTAGCACCCGCCCTCCCGGAACAGATTCAACCCTTTACTTGGTTAACCACACCGAATAAGTATTTGGCGTTGCTGAATAAAGGGACTCACTTCTCTAACCTCGGTATCTCGACAACGGCGGTAGAATTGCCACCAGAGGTGATGGGTCCTGATCCCGCGATCGGGCGTGCCTATACCCAGGCGCTGAGTGTTGCCTTTTTTGAAGTTTATATTGCGGGTCAATCGGAATACCAGCGTTATCTGAATGCGGCTTATGCCCAATTCCTCAGTCAAGACGCCATGCCGTTGAGTTTAGTGGAATCTTTAACCCAAAATCAGCTTTCTGAACAGACGAATGAACTGAGGAACGTCTCACCTTCACCACAGCTACAACATTTAATCCCGTTTCCGTAAACTTATGTTTCATATTTTTGTAGTTTTTAAACAAATGTAAAAGACTCTATCAAGGGGTTGCCTATCTCAGAGAACGTGCTAAATTGAATATAAAGCTAAATAACTTCTGGCGACAGATAAAACAGCTTAGTCTACAATTATTGAATGAAGTTAGGAGGAAGAAAAAACCTGTCTCATTTAATATCTGTCTCATCAGAAGATAGCAACAAACACCATAACAGCAGCAACATTCATCGAGAACGTTGATAGTTCCTCAAATAGAATCTAGGAAGCTGCGTTACTGAATAATTGATTTATCAGTACCACTTCAAGTTTCATTGCCCAAAGGAGGAAATCACTCAGCTAGTATTGCTTGAGTGTTGTTGCTGTTTATCGCAACACTGATTTCACGGATTTATATAAACGGTAGGGGTGGAGTGGGAGAGGTTAGTCGCACTGATTTCACAGAGGTGTTAGTGGTGGGGGGCAAAGGATGATTAGATTGTTGGGGAGATTATTAAGTTCTCTGTGACAATCTGTGTTATTCACGATTGAGTCTTCTGGAGAATGTTATTGCTATCTGGGTAATCTGTGTTGACGAATGCAAGGATTTCTGAATTTAAACAAACCCACAGGATTCACGTCTCACGACTGCGTGGCGAAAGTGCGGCGTCTGCTGCGGCTGAAACGAGTCGGACATGGGGGAACCTTAGATCCATTGGCGACGGGAGTTTTGCCGATCGCACTAGGTAAAGCCACCCGTTTGTTACAGCCTAGACTCCGCACTTCAATTTGAAGTACAAAAGACTACATACCGGATCAAGGCAAAAAATACAGGGTCTTTCAGAAATCTAAATCCTCTTTCACAAGATTGTTGATTCTTGTAATTTAAAAGCATTTCTGCCGAATCAAGGATGTCTGCTTAAGTTGACACCAATGCAAGGAGCCTACGATGTCTACCCCCTTCCCGCCGCCTCCTTCGCTGATTCCTTTGCCATCTCCATAAAAATCTTTTGAGCGCATTGCTCTTTCGCATCCTCCGGTTGACGTTGGATATAACGCCCATCGGGTTGCAATTCCCACGCTTGGCGATTATCTGCCATCATAATCGCTAAAATTTCTTGCAAATCTTTGATAATTTCTGGATCTTCTACAGGTGTAATCGCCTCAACTCGCCGATCTAAATTGCGACGCATCCAGTCAGCGCTGCCAATATAAACTTCTTCATCCCCCTGATTATAGAAGTAATAAATCCGCGAATGTTCTAAAAAGCGACCGACAATACTAATCACCCGAATATTATCGCTAACACCGACGACACCAGGACGCAAACAGCAAATTCCTCGGACAATTAAATCAATTTGTACGCCCGCTTGGGAGGCTTCGTAGAGAGTAGCGATAATCTTCGGATCGACCAACGAATTCATTTTGGCAACAATCCGCCCGGTGTTTCCTTGGCGACAATGCTCAATTTCCCGCCGAATCATCCCTGTCATGCGATCGCGTAAATTCACGGGGGCGACTAATAACTTGCGATAGGAGCGCTGGCGAGAGTATCCCGTCAGAAAATTAAATAAATCGGTTAAATCTGCCCCTAAATCCTCACGACAGCTTAGGAGTCCTAAATCCGTGTAAATTCTGGCTGTTTTCGGGTTATAGTTTCCCGTGCCAATGTGAACATAGCGGCGAATCTGCTTCTCTTCTTGACGCACCACCAGTACGATTTTGGTATGGGTTTTTAACTTAATAATCCCATACACTACATGAACCCCAGCTTGTTCTAACTTACGCGCCCAGAGAATATTATTCTCTTCATCAAAACGGGCTTTCAATTCCACCAAAACGGCGACCTGCTTGCCATTTTCGGCGGCTTTAATCAAAGCGTTGACAATCGGAGAGTCGCCAGAGGTGCGATAGAGTGTCATTTTAATCGCCAGTACATCCGGGTCATCCGCCGCCTGGGTAATAAATCGCTGGACGGTACCACTAAAGGAATGGTAGGGATGGTGGACAAATAAATCCCGTTTGCGAATAATGCTAAAGAAGTCATCTCCATCTTCCTCCCCAGAGAGCGATCGCAACTCGACGGGCATAACGGGTGTCCAGGGGGTGTCTTTGAGTTCTGGTAGGGGTAATCCTATAAACGACATCAAGTCCCCTAGTCCCAATAAACCATCAATTTCGTAGACATCACTGTCCTGGAGTCCCATCTCCCGCATCAGCGTTTCCCGCAAATTTTCGGGTACAGTCGCATGAATTTCCATGCGGACGGCGGAACCCCCCAGGCGTCGCTTCCGCAGTCCTTCTTCAATTGCCAAGAGGAGGTCATCTGCTTCATCTTCCTCGACGGCTAAGTCGGCATTGCGAGTAATCCGAAACGGGTGATATTCTTGGATATTCATCCCTGGAAACAGAAACTCTAAATTATGGGCAATTACCTGTTCTAGGGGAACGCCCATCCAGAGGGCAGGTTTTCCCTTTTGCCGTTCTCGTAACGGTTCGGGAAGGGTGACAAACCGAGGTAAGACTTTAGGCACTTTCACCCGGGCAAAAAATTCCTCACCTTTATCGGGGTCTTTCACCACCACAGCTAGATTCAGACTCAAGTTGGAAATATAGGGGAAGGGGTGGCTAGGGTCAACCGCCAGGGGCGTCAGAACCGGAAAAATTTGCTCCTCAAAGTAGTTTTGCAAATACGTCCGCTGTTCGGAGTTCAAATCCATGTAATCCAGCAGGTAGATCCCCTGTTGTGACAATGCGGGTCGCAAAACTTGTTCAAAATGGTCATGTTGTTCCTTGACCATGGGGAGTAACCGCTGATTAATCCCATCCAATTGATCGCCCGGTGTGCGACCATCGGCAGTTAGGGATGTCACCCCCGCCTCCAACTGCTGCTTCAACCCCGCCACCCGAACCATAAAGAATTCATCCAGGTTAGAACTAAAGATCGCCAGAAACTTCAAGCGTTCCAGCAATGGGGTTCGGGAATCGAGGGCTTCATGCAAGACGCGATCGTTAAATTCTAACCAACTGAGTTCCCGGTTGAAGTAGTATTTAGGGTCTCTCAGACTAACCTCGGTCGTTGTCTTCGATTTCTTAGCCATGATGATTAGGGAAACGGCGCACCATCCGTTTACTTTTTCTGGCGCGGGTAGAATGTCTGTCAGTTTAAATACTATAACTAAACTGCACTTTGGTTAACCTGGCGCTTTAGCAGATGTTGCCTGCTGCTGTCTGCCTCCTACCTTCTGGCACTAGGTTGGGTAACTTCCCAGCAAAAATCGCGATCGCACTTCCTTTTCCGGTAAACTCGAATGTTGCCGATGCCAGCCGCTTGAACCCCAATCTACGGAGAAATAACCTTGGCGATAGAATTGCGATCCTATGTCTATATCGATAGCTTACAGCCGCAGCACGCGGCATATATGGGGACAGTGGCGCTAGGATTCTTGCCATTACCTGGAGATACGTCGCTCTGGATTGAAATCTCACCCGGTATTGAAATTAACCGGATTACCGATGTGGCGCTAAAATCAACCTCGGTACGTCCCGCCGTGCAGATGGTGGAACGACTCTATGGGGTTCTGGAAGTCCATGCGAACAAACAGGGAGAAACCAGGGCGGCGGGGAAAGCGATTCTAGCCACCCTAGGCGTCGGTGAACGAGAACGGCTTAAACCCCGCGTTGTCTCTAGCCAGATTATTCGCAATATTGACCCCCACCAAACTCAACTGATTAATCGCACCCGACGGGGACAGATGATTTTGGCAGGACAAACTTTGTATGTTTTAGAAGTCGCACCCGCCGCTTATGCGGCTTTGGCGGCGAATGAAGCCGAGAAAGCCGCCTCGATTAATATCCTGCAAATTTCTGCCGTTGGCAGTTTTGGACGCCTCTATTTGGGGGGTGAAGAACGAGATATTTTGGCAGGTTCGCAGGCGGCGCTGACAGCACTGGAGAGCGTTCCTGGGCGAGAACATCCCGGCGCTGGGGGGAAAGAGTAGAGTAGGGGGTGCAGGGGCATTGGTGTCAACTTAAGCGCTAAGAGCAGGGGGAGCAGGGGAAGCTCTTGAAGTAGAGATACTTTCGCCTGCCAAGTTCGATTGAGAAATAGTGACGATGCGGATTTTTTCTTGGAGTATCCACTGTTTGAGAGTGGTTAGTTCTATAGTGCGGTTGTAGACGCGATCGCATTCCGGTGCTTCGGTCAAATCGTGGCGTTTTTCGGGTTTGGTACAAGTCGCTCTTGCTACTATATTAATAGGTCTTTATTCTACTCTCACTGGAGTTAATATCGACTTTGGCGATTCATCTTCAACTATACTCAAAAGAGTTAGTTGGGAAGGATGTCAATTGATGTCAAACATTTACGTACTTGCGCCAAATGATTGGTTAGGGATAGGACTTAGACTCGGTATGGCTTTGCTGGTCGGCGGAATTATCGGCTTTGAACGGGAAATTAAAGATAAACCTGCCGGATTTAGAACCCATATCCTAGTTAGCTTTGGTTCTGCATTCTTTGCCTTGATACCCATATTAATTGGTGTTGCTGAACAAAGCGCAGACGCACTTCCTCGCGTGATTCAAGGCATTATCGGTGGCATAGGATTTTTAGGTGCAGGAGTAATCGTACAAGAATCTCAGCCGCAGCGACAAGGATATAGAATTCGGGGACTGACTACGGCGGCGGCGGTTTGGGTGTCATCAGCGTTGGGCGTTGCGGCAGGGTGTGGGTTATGGGGTTTGAGTTTAATTTCTGCTCTATTTATTTTACTAATTTTGAGACTGTTTAAAAAAATTGAGCCGAGTAGCTAGTATAAAAAAATGTTAGCTGACTACAGACCCTGATTGAGCCAAACAGCAAGTGGATACATTTTTGTATTCCATCGGAAAAAGTGCTGTAAACTAAGATAAGTGCAATACATTTCGGATTGGACAAAGGAGATAATCGATGAGCAAGCTGAACAGCCAATCCAAACCTAGTAAAGCTTTGACAGGGTTTTTAACGCCACCACAGCAACTATTTACCTATTTGGCTGGGGCTGTATTCCTTAGTTTCCTCTTATCAAGTTGTACAGTTTTTTCCCTAGATACTTCACCACGCCCAACCCAAGAAGAGACACCGACTAGAGAGAGTCTTGCGGAAGGCGATAGCGCCGATTATGGTATCACTGTCCAATCCGATGCCATAGCACAATTGGAGGCAAAAATTCATCAGCGCATCAATGAAATTCGTCAGCAGCGTGGTCTCAATCAACTAAAAATTAACGATAATTTGGCGAAACTGGCTCGTAGTGATAGCCGTAAAATGGCACAAAGCAACTTTTTATCACCTCTGGGACTTCAAGGAGAACCTTTAGAAAAAAGGGCGCAAGCTGCGGGGTTTTCTTTTGAGCATATTGCTGAAAATTTTTCCTTTGATAAATTCTCCGATACTTCTCCTTCTGCGTCATCAATAGTACAAAAATGGATGGATGACGAGGGGCAACGCGAATCTATTTTGAATTCTGATTTCCACGAGACAGGTATAGGAATTTGGCGAGAAGATGATCGCTACTATATTTCGCAAATTTTTATGCAAAAAGACGATGAATAGATTTTAATATTATAGCAAACGCTATAGCGGTTAGGACACATCATTTAAGTAGTAGAGACGCGCCATGGCGCGTCTCTACTTAAAAATAAGGGATTAAAACATTCCGTCAAAGCCCCAAACTGATGAACCCATATTTTCATCATCTGTCCCTAAAATAATTCCTCCGGCTTTACCGGGTAGGAGTTCAATCGCTTCTACTTTGTGATAATTTAAGCGATAAATAGGAATCAGTGCTTGATTTTGACGAAATACAATGCGGTTATCCTGTAAACTCAAACCACCTGCTACGTAAACGGCAGACCGGAAGGGTCCATTGTTCCCGTTATCGGACGCTGAGGTAATGTAAACAATTCCAGCCGAATCAACCTTGAGATCAGAAATATGGCGAACATTACTCCCTGGAAACGGGACAGTTAACGGGGCTGAACCTTGAGGCGTAATCTCGTTGGTTTTCAAGTCCAAAACTCCCCAGTACAGGACTCCGGGTTCTTCCTGGTTACCTCGATGCGCCCAAACTGCGAGCAGCTTATCCTCAATTTGTTGCAAGGCAAATCCTTCTAAATTAGTTCCTTCCGGCAAATTGGGCAAATTAAATACATTTAAAACAGACACATTTTGATGATTGCCATTGAGCCGGAAATGATAGACTGTTCCCGAACTGGTTAATGCCATAAATGTGGGTGGCGATTGTCCAGGAACAGCCGTGAGTGCTTCTAAATCTACAGGTAAAGGTTGGTTTGACCAGTTGATCGGCAAATATTCAGGGGCTTGTTCGCCGATAACCGTGATTATCGCCAGACGCCCTTCCCCTACACCTTTATTGTCATGAACGATGAGAAACGAGGTGGAATCCTCTTGCTGTTCGAGGAATGCCATGCCACTAATCCCAAACAGGATACTACCACGTACCGGACGCCAGGGTTGTGCCTGAACGGGTTGGGCAAAGGGTGAAACTGTTAGGGTGACGCCTAATAGGAGGGTTAGAGCTAGGATGTTGAGTGCTTGCATTCCGATCATTATGGCAGAAATTAATCACCCGATCAATCTCCCCTGTGCCTACCCTGAAAAGGAATAACCGCTCAAGCTTCCGGAATACTCTGCAATTAGTCAGAGGGAGAAAGTCACTCTCCTGATAGATACAAAAAGGATTTTTTAGAGCGAATGTAGGTTAGTGCAATAAGTAAAACGCTATAACTAACGTTTTACGACAACCTCCATCTAACTAACCGTCAACGAGTTCGATGGTTGAGTTGGCTGCGATAACCAGCAGCAACTTTCGTTCTAGAAATAGGAATAATACATGTTGAATCAAGGAGACTCCGTCCCCTTATGGACTAAACGAACAGGGACTTACTTAGGCGCGATCGCATTCGCTCTAGCCGCTTTGCTGCTTCCTGGCTGCACGACGGGTAACGAGGAAATTCAGGAGGGAAAAACCAACGTCACCAGCGAAGATGTTGTTGAAAATACCGAAGATATCATCGGGAAAGAGGTCACAATTAGAAACATAGTCGAACAAAAAGTCGGAGATCTTGGCTATGTCGTACAGCCTGAGGAGTTGGGCGGCGAATCCATTCTGATCCTTAATGCGACACAAGCTCCCTTCCAGCTTCCAGAGGAGCAAGAGATGCCAATTCAAGTAACAGGTGAAGTCGTGCAATTGGTGATTGCCGATATCGAAACCGAATACGGTGTAGAGTTAGGTGACGAATATGTCGAGTATGAAGACAAACCCGCTATTATCGCTGAATCCCTCGCCTTGGCTCCGACTCCTCAAGACTTAGCGGAAGCGCCGACAGGCTATTTCGATAAAGTTATTGCTGTCGAAGGTGATGTTAGAGAGGTTTACTCTCCCAGTTCACTCTCTCTATTTGAAGATGGTTGGGTCGATGATATCGGCGTTTTAGTGATTGGTGTCAATCGCAATCTTAAAGCTGAGGATAGCGTTGTTCAAGACGGCGAAAGAGTCACCGTGACGGGTGTAGCGCGTCAGTTTGACCCGAAGCTGTTGCAGGATTCTGACCTCGGTTGGGACGCGGAAAAGATTAAGGAGTTTGGGTCTAGATATACAGACAGACCCGTTATCGTAGCCGAAGATATTTTTCCTTCTGCTGTCGATAATAAATAATAAGTTTGTCCGGAAGGATAAAGTGTGACATGAGTTTTTATACTTTTGCCTTCATCCGGATAGCTTTAGTCAAAACCAAAACAAAGGGCTGAATCAAGCCTAACCGTTGTTTAATTTATTCAAAGGAAACAGTAATGTTAGAAAAAGAAAAGTTTGTCCCCGAAACCCGTGACTACAAACGTGTTGTTGGTATTTTCCCCAAGCGCGGAGATCTGCAAGATACGATCCAAGCACTCAAAGATGCTGATTTTGATATGGAGAGAGTCTCTCTCCTAGCGCGGAATATCGAAGACGTTGAAGGCGCTAAAGAAATTACCGAAAGACAAGGGAATGAATCCAAAGAAGGAGCAGGTGTAGGCGCGACTACAGGTACTCTTCTTGGTGGTGTTGGTGGCTTCTTGATTGGCGTCGGTGTACTGGCGATTCCTGGTGTCGGTCCAATCCTCGCGGCTGGAACCGAGATAGGAGCGTTAGGTTCAACCTTAGCCGGAGCCGGAGTTGGTGCAGCAACAGGTGGTATTGTTGGTGCTTTGATTGGTCTGGGTATTCCGGAAGAAAAAGCCAAGGTGTACAATGAGCGCGTCAAAGCTGGCGACTATTTATTGATGGTCAGCGGCAGCGAGGAGAAAGTTGAACATGCTGCCTCAATTATGCGCGATCGCCATGCGGAAGAATTAGAAATTTTTGAGGCACCTGAGCAGGTTGAACATGAGCATGAAGAAGACGTTCACCTGAAAGAAGAACATGTAGAAACACATGTTGAACAAAAGCCTGTGTCAACGGTTAAGCAGCCGAATACAAATGAGCGAGAAGTTGTTGAAGCTCACGATCTAGAAGGCGATAAAGATCCGGACGTTGTTATTGTTGATAAGCGTAACAAAGTTCGATAAGTCGGCTCAGTAGTCTTACCACCCTAACCTTCAACCCCTTCCCTACCAAGGAAGGGGTGTCAGTCTCCCTATTGAGTGAGTTAACCTATTGTTTTGTCCGATTCCGCTGTCTTCTGGAATGCTCTCGCTTGAACAATGTACCAAATCCTAGAGCAGTGACTGAACCCAAGATAGTCAGAGGTTCAGGGACGGATTCCGTGTTAGCATCGGAGACATTAAAGGATTGGATACCAGGCGGTTGTGATGTATCCATAGGCAGGAGAGTTGCTGTTTGAGCAACATCAAAACTCATTTCGGCGGGCATCGATAAAGGCATACCAGGAACAGATACGCTCAACTGCTCACTCTCTCCCGATAGATAACAGGTTGCCGTTAGACACATCTCAATACTAGAGAAGTCGTAGCCATCGACAGTCACGATATCGTCATCCTGGTTGTATGACCAAGAAAACTTGGATAGTGGATTGCTTTTAGCCGCGTCACCATAAATAGACCCTTGACCACTAAAAGTTGCCAGAGAAATTTCTACGGGAAGATCTGAGAACAGTTCAGGCAAGTACTCATTCAAATAGCCGATGATCGGAAAGGTTAAATGTGAATCTTCTTCATCTTCAAGCCTACCTGCAAGGTTATCAATAATCACCTCCGCGTTTACTGTCCGTTCTATAGTCTCAGGCTCATTGAACAATGGCAAATCATCTGAAGAAACAGTTACATTGCCATGCACCTTCAGATTTGTCAACTGGGCTGCCTCAGCCGGATCGCGATTAACTGGGCTTACGGCAAGCACTGTAGCGCCAACTACAGCGATTGAAAACTTGTTCATGTCTACCTTCCTCTTTTGAGATGGCTGTATCGTAGTGATTCCCTGCCAATCTCTAGGACTGTCCCACCCTATGCCCTATTTTCAGAATAGATAGTTTGAGACCAGCAAAGAACGTAGGAGAGGCACTCTTAGGAGGTTCTCAACTTGTCGAGTTAGGAGAAACCTACCCAAAAATGTTTCTAATAATACAACAATTCAGATCAAATCTTTTTCCCGCTTCTTTGTAGTCTATACCAAAAACCGTTCCAACTCCAGAATTTATGATTAATTTGTATTAACCTGTCGCCTTAAAATCTAGCTTGAGTAAACTCTGATCAATATCCTCTACCTTGGCACAACCACTCAACGCCATTGCCACATCCAACTCATCCCGCAACAATTCCAAGACATGCTGCACACCAGCTTCTCCCGCCACGGCTAATCCCCACAACACCGGACGCCCCACCAGTACCGCTTTCGCGCCTAAGGCTAAGGCTTTGAGGATATCGGTGCCACGGCGAATCCCTCCATCCATGAGGATATCAACCTTATCGCCGACAGCCGCGACAACATCAGGAAGCGCATCAATTGACGCGATCGCACTATCCAATTGTCTACCGCCATGATTGGAGACAATTACCGCTTTTGCCCCATGTTCTACTGCCCGCAATGCATCATCACCGCGTAGAATTCCTTTAACAATAACGGGTAATTTTGTCAAGGACTGCAACCATTCCAAATCCCGCCAAGTCAAGCCAGGATCAAGCTGTTGGACAAAATAGGCAAATAAACCAGACTCGCCGACAATTTCCGGAATATCGCGATGGACTAAATTCGCCAACTGCATCCCCAGGGGTAAGGTAAACTGATTGCGTTTATCCTTTTCTCGACACCCTAAAACAGGCGCATCAACGGTGAGACAAATGGCGCTATATCCGGCGGCTTCCGCCCGTTCAACTAAGTCTTGAGTCAAAGCGCGATCGCGATGGACATAGAGTTGAAACCATAATGGAGAATGACTATCTGTCTGAGAGTCTGACTGCACCTGTTTGGATGTCAATGCTACCTCTTCTAACGGTTGAGTAGACATGGTACTCAATACCATCGCTGAACCCACATTCGCCGCTACCTTTGCTGTCGCGATTTCCCCCTCTGGATGTGCTAAACATTGAAATGCCGTCGGCGCAATTAGAATGGGTAGGGAGAGAGATTGCCCTAAAACCGTTGTACTTAAATCGCGCTGACTAACATTAACTAACATTCGGGGACATAGTTTGAATTTCTCAAACGCAGTCCGATTATCACGTAACGTTATTTCATCCCAAGCGCCACTGGCGTAATAATCCAGCGCCATGCGAGATAACTGCTGATGGGCTAATGATTCGTACTCGAAAAGATTGATGGGTTGAGTCATATTATCAGGGAACAGGTAGATGAGGGAGATTATGTAGGGGTTTGGTCTCCAAACCCCATTTCTTATGTAGGGGCGGGTTTCACGACTATCGTTTGAAATGGTGCGTTACGCTTTGCTAACGCACGATGGCGGACTGACACAGCTAAAATTGTGGAATAGATTTTACCGTTAAAATGGGCGCACGCCATGCGCCCCTACAATTCTAATCCACCAATTAAGGTGTGCCACGCCACTACACCCGCCCCGACTAAATGACGAATGACAAATGACAATTCTTACCAAACACGCCAAATTTTAATCGTTTTATCACAACTCCCACTCGCCAAGGTTTGTCCATCGGGACTAAATGCCACAACTTGAACGATGTCTGTATGTCCTTCGAGAGTACAACAGTCTTGTCCAGTTGCAACATCCCAAATTCTAATCATGTTATCACCCCCGCAACTGGCGAGGAGACGCCCATCGGGACTAAAGGCGAGGGAACGCACTTGGGGACAATTCCCTTGAATTAGGGCGGTTTGCGTCAGAGTGCGAATATCCCATAACCGAATCGTCGCGTCTGAACTGCCACTGGCTAGAATCATACTATCAGGACTAAACGCGATCGCATCAACGGAATTGATATGTCCGGCTAGAGTCCCCAGCCTTTGCCAATAGGGAACGTACCACAGTTTAATGGTTCGATAGCCACTCCCACTTGCCAAGATTTGTCCATCGGGACTAAAGGCGACACAATTAAATCCACTGGAACGACTGGATAAAACCTGTATCGTTTTCAACGTTTGACTCTGGCAAATCCGAATTTTGTTATCTCTACCGCAACTCGCCAAAAGACGTTTCTTGGGGTTAAATGCGACTGAATCTACGCCACCGTTATGACTTTTGAGACTAACTAATTGTTTCCCGGTTTGTACCTGCCATAATCTGAGGGTTTCATCTCGACTTCCACTGACTAGATATTTTCCATCCGGGCTAAACGCCAGACCGGTTATTTCTTTACTATGCTTCCCAGAAAACCAGCCCCCAAATGTACGAATTTCCCATGCCATACTCACTTGCCACAGTTTAATCGTTTTATCAACACTACCACTCGCCAGACTTTTTTTATCCGGGCTGAAGGTGATAGTAGAGATTCTCCCCGAATGACCCCGAATTGTATTGACCAGCGAAGCATTAACGTTTAGGGGTTGCGAGGGAATAGTTGGTTGAATCGTTACCTGACTGGTTCCCAAGTGATGGAAATCTTGGAGAACTTGCTCAACTGATTGATATCGCTGTTTCATCACCGGATCAATCATTTTGTCCAGCAGTTCAGCTAAGTCTTGACTGACGGGATTATTGACCAAATACTGTCGCCAGATAAACCCACTTTCTAGTGGTTCATATAAATCAAAGGGCTGCATCTGGGTTAACAAGTGAATGCAAGTAACGCCCAAACTATAGATATCGCTAGCAAAGACAGCTTTACCAAAGGTTTGTTCCGGTGCAGCATATCCAGCAGAACCAATGGTTGTCCCTGTTTTCGCTAATATTGTCCAGGTCGCATATTTTGCCGCGCCAAAGTCCACAAGAACTAATTTATTGTCGCGACGCCGCCGGATAATATTCTCCGGTTTAACATCTCGATGAATAACATTGCCTTGATGAACAAATTGCAGTACGGGGAGTAAGTCACTCAGCAGAGAGCGAACCTGTTTTTCGGAAAATGCGCCCATTTCTGCTAACTCTTGATTTAGATTCTGTCCATCAATAAATTCCTGGACAATGTACTGACAATTATTCTGTTCAAAATAGGCTAAGAATTCCGGGATTTGGGGATGGTTGCCTAATTCTTGTAAGCGTTCCGCTTCTTGATGAAATAATTGGGCAGCTTTGGGGGAATTGTTTTGTCCTTGGGGGTAAAATTGTTTGATGGCGCAGTAAGGTTTTGAGGGTTGGGATTCATCCTCGGCTAACAGGGTTCTACCCAATCCCCCAGCACCCAGAAGTCGCAGCGGACGATATCGTTCTGCTAGGATAAGTTTTGTGCCACAGGTTTGGCAGAAGTTTTGAGTGGTTGAGTTTTCAGGGTTTGGGCAGTTTGGATTAATACAGTAGCTCAAGGGTATAAAGGTTTGTCATTGGTCATTGGTCATTGGTCATTTGTCTAAGGTTTTAGATTTCCTAAGTAGGTTGGGTTGAGCGAAGTCGAAACCCAACTGATGTTCTCAAGCTTATAGATTCTTACAAAATTGTCAAATAGATATCTGTTGGACTGATGGGTAACGGCTTCAAGGTTTGATTTTGCACATCTATGTCTAACCCCAATGCTTCCAACGGTATCACACCCAAAAGCGCATCTGCACCACCAGGTAATTCCAAACACTCAAAGGTTCCTTCTCTACCCAATATAGAAAGAGTGGCATCTCGGAAAATTCGGGCTTTGCCGATACCCATGGCTGTCGCAACATCGACTTCTTTGAGAATTTTTAGTCCCAGTGAAGCAATTGCATCTGATGGCAAACACAAAGTCGTGGCTCTTTTATTTGCCAAGACATTTTTTAGAGTTATTGACCGAATTTTCTCTTCTGGTATCACCCCATCTTCTGCTAAAACTTGGTCAGTTCGGTTAGTAATTGTCAGTTTGGTGAAAACTTTTCCCATTGTGCTTTTGCTTTGAATTGGCATAATTACCTCCTTATCGGAGTCATTTTTTCTTAATTTTAACAGATATTGATGTGCGATCGCGGCTTGTTTATTAGCAGTTAATGACGAATACGCTGTCGTACATTTCAATTGGGTATTAGTAGCGATGAATTGGTAGTAATAGCGAGCAAGATGCTCGCACTCTAAGGAATTTGCCATTATTTTATTAAGGTTTAAATTCCCAACGACTTACATCTACTGGACTGACACAGCTAAAATTGTGGAATAGATTTGACGTTTAAACTGGGCGCAAGCCTTGCGCCCCTACAATTCTAATCCACCAAATAAGGTGTGTCACGCCACTACTTTCTATTCCCCAGTTTATTCTAATCAAAGAACCAATCTATTTCGCCGACTGCATAGAAGAGGAGTCGCTGTGCTGATCCAAACTAATCTCACCTGCACCAAATGCGACAACCATCAATAATCCCCCCATTAAGCCTAAATTCTTGAAAAAGGCATTTTCTTCTTCAGGAAACTGGGTGTGAAAAATCAAGGTGGCGGGAATTAAAAAGCCAATCAATAATAATGCTCCCCAACGAGCTTTATAGCCCAATAAAACCGAGAGTCCACCACCAACTAATACAATGATAGTCGGAACGAGAACGACACCCGCCAAAGGAATTCCGCTAGCAGCCATATACTCTTGAGTGCCAGCGAAACCGAATATTTTACTAATCCCCGATTTGATAAAAATAGCGGAGAGAAAAATCCGAGCGACTAAAGGGAGGTACTTTTGCATAGCGGTTCCTGTGTTGATGGATAACTGTTCTACCCTTTAGGGTACAAGGTTCTGGAAGTCTAGAGACGCCTAGCCTAAGCGTAGCAGTTACGGGAGTGCGATCGCGCTTTAGCTTCCAGGGTACGCTAAGATGCATTGCAATGCCTGATTCCCCGTTAGACACCAAAACCCTCGACATACCGTAGGGTGGGCATTGCCCACCAGCCCTAAGTCAGCACCATTCATCCTCAGATAAGTACTGGACATAAAATCTGTACCCTGTACCCAGAAATGCTAACAACCCTCAAACCCTTACTGTTGCCTGTTGCCTGTTGCCTGTTGCCTAATCTCAACCGTTAACTTTACTTTTATCCGACTACTTACCTGATTATTGGCAAACCTGATGTTCAAGATTGATAATGAGTAAAATTAGAGTCGTTTTAATTGAAGACCATGAACTCACTCGTATAGGCTTCCGAACCGCTTTACAAGAGAGTCATGAGATTGAATGGGTAGGTGAAGCTACCAATAGTGCTGATGGGTTAACGTTACTGGAAAGGATTCAACCAGATATTGGGATTGTTGACATTGGACTTCCTGACATGGATGGCATCGAGTTAACTCAACGTTTTCAAAGTATTAAAGCGAATCATCCCGATTGTTCGACAAAAATTTTAATCTTAACCTTACAGGAAAACGAAGAAGCAGTTATGGCAGCCTTGGCAGCCGGGGCGAGTTCCTATTGCATGAAGACAATTAACTTTGAGCAGCTATTAAATGCAATTAAACGGACTCATAGAGGCGATGTTTGGCTTGATCCCGGAATTGCTAAAATTGTTCTAAAACATAGCAGTTTAACTCAGACTCAACCTGAGATAGCACCCCCCCAAGAAACCGTACCGATTCAGGATTATATGAGCAAACCCAGTCAACTGATAGCGGCTTGTCCTTTAACTGAACAGGAGTTAGCTGTTTTGCAGTTCATTATTGAAGGATATGATAATGAGGTAATTGCTAAACGCTTAGATATTCCAGCGGGAACAGTTCAACACTATGTCCAGAATGTTTTGGATAAACTGCGTGGTGATGATCGCACGCAATCAGCAGTGCAGGCGTTTCGTTCTGGGTTGATGTAGTGTCAGAATCTGAACAGATGCTTCACTGCGTCGATAAAAAAACATTGAAATGCAAGGGTTTAAGCCTTTATCAGTTCAAAACTAGGCAAAATAGCGAGCGAGACGCTCGCACTACGGCGATTCTCTGAAAGCCTTTTACCTTTTGTCTCCCCCATCACAACACTTATATCAAGTTGCAGTCTAAGGTAGAATTTGTCATGCTGAGTGGAGTCCGGAGCGAAGCGGAGGAACGAAACGAAGCATCTTTTGACAGAGCTTTTCGGAGATGTCATGGTATTCAGCCCCCCAAGTAAGGGCAAACGCTTTCCGGCTAAAGGTTAGGATTGAGAGTAGTGCATTCTGATTAAAGTATGGCAAAGCAGAAACAACCCCTCACCGGAAAAGCACTAATCAAGGAAGTCTGTCGGCGGATTCGGGTTGCCCGTAGCTACTGGGATGCTCACAATAATGCTGCCTGTCGCCGAGAACGCGATCGCGCTTTAGCACTTTATAATACCCTGACCAAAGAACAAAAAGAACAGATCCCCCAAGTGTTGCGAGTGTGGCTTCGCTACCGCAGTGAAAAATACTTCGGCGCACACCGAACACCGCCCAAGTCGAAACGAAAGTCAAAATAATACCCTTGGGGATTTGGTTCTAGCTTGTTCTTCAAATATCGAACTCAGGTGACTTTTTATTTGTCAGATTGAAACAGGTTCTTTAGAGAGGACTAACATCTTTTATTTGGTTATCCGTCAGGAGAAGCACAGTTAGATTTGCAAGCCCAGAGAGAGGACTAACATCTTTTATTTGGTTACTGCGAAGGTCAAACCTAATGCGACTCGACAGATCAACTGAGGCTTGTTCACAATCACTTGTACCTGCTTGTGCCAAAAGAACCTCCACTGTTTTTTTAGCCTCATCTGACAAGCTCTCACGTAATAGACACCACTGCTTAAACGAACTGCCCAGCCTGGGTTCAGCCGCTTGAGTAATTTCACATCCCCACCCCCAGATACTTAAGAAGAGGGTGATTACACTAATCCATTTCATTAACTTAATATATTGAAGACAACAAACAGTTTAACATTGAGTTTCCATTAATTAAAATTCTAGGGAAGTCTAAACAGCTATTCTCTTAAGAGCCTCTCTGTGAATAATATCAATAATAGGGAAATCCTGGTAGTGCGAGCATCTTGCTCGCTACTCACTAATCAGATTGTATTGAGTTTTGTACATAGACCTCAAACCTTTACAACGAATAAATGATCCTCTCTACCGTTCACTTTAGTTCCTTAAGCCTAATAGCACTGACTTTAGAGTTTGTAGTCAGCGCTGTCTTCGCTTCTGGCACGCTTCGTGCTACTACGAAATCCGCTTAAGTCAACGACATTCGACTTAAAGCTGGTGGGTTTCGACTTCGCTCAACCCACGATGGCGGACTGACACAGCTAAAATTATGGAATAGATTTGACGTTTAACCCTGAATTTCGACAGGCTCAATTGCCGCGAAGTCGAAGGGTTAAACCGGGCGCACGCCATGCGCCCCTACAATGCTAATCCCCTAAATAAGGTGTGCCACGTCACTACGGGATATTAAAGGTTGCGGCGATTTCCTCATGCTGATTTCAGTGCCGTTATCCTTAATTCTGTTTATTGATAATACGGCTGCCAATTTGGTATCATTCCCTCAACCGTTACGCTTCAACCTAACCTAGTCAGCATCTCGTCATGAAAATTCTCCATGGCACCTGGATTCCCCAAACCTCTGACGCATTCATCCAAACGGGCGCGTTTTATCTGTGGGTGGAAACGGATACCCCTTCTCCCCAGAAAACTGCCCACAGCAATACGCATCCGGCTCAATTAACCCAAGCGGATTTAGCCAACCTTCTAGTGAATGAACTCGGCATTTCCCCAACCTCATCTAGCCCGATTCAGGATCAAATTACCCCCCAATACTTTATTCTGCCCACAACTCAAGGACAACCGCTGCCGTCACCGGAATTAAGCCGCTATCTGGAAATTGAATTGCCAGAATCTGTGGAGTGGCATATCTGGATAATTGATTGTTATCAGATTAGCCCAGTTCACCAAACATCTGGACGTAAATCTGGCGCAATCGCCCCCGTGATTAAATGCTTAAATGACCTGCATTTTATTGCCCTCTACAATCCCGCAGAACTGCAACTGGGGTCTGATTTACTCTTTTGGTATCACTACACCCAGTCCTTTAAACAAGTTATCCTCAAAGACCAATATATTCCAGCGATGAAATACAGGGAATTACCCCCACCCAAAAGCAAACGTAAACGTAGCGCCAAAACTCAGTTATTTGAACTTTATCCAGGTTGGCAAATTATATCGGATCACTATGAAGAGACGATTGACTATTATCAAGACTATATGCCCCTTGCCTGTGTATCCGGTCACGCCAGTCCCCCCGAACCTATCGAATTTTACGCCAAAGAAACGTTACTGCGGCATTTTTCTGAATGTTTGCTGACGGAGATTGTCACCAATACCCCAATCCCGGCTGTTTTGGATAAAAGAATTAATCATTCTCTGATTACCGATTGCCTCTATTCCTCACAAACTCCCCTAGCCCAAGCCCCTGAACGGGCATTAGATCTCTATAAACAATGGTCAAGTTGGAAACAACAAATTAGGGGAGGGTCTGATACCTCCACCTTCCATCTTTGTTTTCAATTAGAAGACCCAGGGGCGGAGTCTTCCGACTCCTGGCAGATTCAGTTTATTGTTGCCTCTAAAAAAGACCCCTCCCTGAAACTAGCAGTTGCCGACTATTGGACTTTGAGTAAAAAAAAGAAAGCCACGGTTTATCAACAATTTGGTCAAGAGTTCGAGAAAACCTTACTCCTAAATCTCGGTTATGCTGCCCGGATTTACCCGGAAATTTGGCGCGGCTTGGAAACCGACCAACCCATAGGGTTAAACCTTACCTTAGCGGAAGCATTCACCTTTCTCAAAGAACAAGCCTGGGTGCTAGAAGATGCCGGATATAAAGTGATTGTTCCCGCCTGGTGGACTCCCTCCGGGCGTCAACGTGCCAAGCTGCGCCTCAAGGCTTCCCCAAAAACCTCTCAGTCTACAAAAGCCGCGAGTAAGGGTTATTTTAATCTGGATACCATTATTCAATATCACTACCAACTCTCCATCGGCGGTCAAGTCGTCACCCCCCAGGAATGGCAGCAGTTGGTGGCGGCAAAAACGCCCTTAGTCCAGTTTCGAGGTCAGTGGATTGAACTCGATAAAAATAAGATGCAGCAAATGCTGGACTTTTGGCAATCCCACCAGGAAGAAACAGCGGAAATGACACTGCTGGAGTTACTCAAGAAAACCAGCGAAGCTGACACAGAGATAGAAGTCGAACATGATGCTATCTTAGGTCAAATGATGGCGTGCTTGAATAACCCCAGCCGACTGGAACCGATTGACAATCCCGCCCAATTACAAGGAACATTAAGGGAGTATCAAAAACGCGGTGTATCTTGGCTGCAATATTTAGAACAATTGGGACTCAATGGCTGTCTAGCCGATGATATGGGTTTGGGTAAGTCGATTCAGATTATTGCCCAGTTAGTCAAGGAACGCGAAACCGAGTCTTCGGTATCTCCTACCCTGTTAATTGCGCCAACCTCTGTGGTGGGGAATTGGCAAAAAGAGATTGAAAAATTTGCCCCGCATTTGCGTACCTTAGTGCATCATGGGAGTAACCGAATTAAAACGGAAAAGGAGTTTAAATCAGCTAGCCAAAGCCTTGACGTAATCATTACTTCATTCACCCTCGCCCGCAAAGACGAAAAACTGTTTAAAAGCGTCACCTGGCACCGTTTAGTTCTCGACGAAGCCCAAAACATTAAAAATCCCAAAGCCGCCCAAACCAAAGCCATTCTCAAATTACCCGCTTATCATCGTGTGGCGTTAACTGGAACCCCGATAGAAAACCGTTTATTAGACCTTTGGTCAATCTTCAACTTTCTCAATCCGGGCTATTTAGGCAAACAAGCCCAGTTTCGCAAAGCCTTTGAACTGCCGATTCAAAAAGACAATAACCGCCGACAATCGACGGTGTTAAAGCAGTTAGTTCAACCGTTGATTTTACGACGGGTGAAGACGGACAAACAGATTATTAAAGATTTACCGGATAAACTTGAACACAAACAGTATTGCCAGCTTACCCAAGAACAAGCCTCCTTATATGAAGCCGTGGTCAAAGATGTGGAGGCAAAACTGGAAGATGCTGAAGGAATAAACCGCAAAGGGTTGATTTTGTCAACCCTCCTGAAACTGAAACAAGTTTGTAATCATCCAGCCCAGTTTCTCCAAGATAACAGTGAATTCTCGCCCACGCGATCGCATAAATTAGAACGCCTGATCGAAATGATTGAGGAGGTGAATGCGGAAGGGGAAAGTTTGCTAATTTTCACCCAATTTACGGACATTGGTAGCGCCCTAACCAACTATCTGAAACAGACCTTGCATTACAACACTTATTATATTCATGGCGGCATCAGTCGGTCAAAGCGAGAGCAAATGATTACGGCATTTCAAGACCCCGACACTGAACCCTCGGCGTTTATTTTATCCCTGAAAGCTGGGGGTGTCGGCATCACCTTAACTAAAGCCAATCACGTTTTCCATTTTGACCGTTGGTGGAACCCCGCCGTCGAAGACCAAGCCACTGACCGCGCGTTCCGGATTGGTCAAAAGAAGAATGTTTTTGTGCATAAATTCGTGGCATTAGGTACGTTAGAAGAACGGATTGACCAGATGATTGAAGAGAAGAAAAAATTGTCGGGGGCGATTGTCGGGGCGGATGAGTCATGGTTAACGGAACTGGATAATGAACGGTTTAAACAGTTGATTGCGTTGAATAAAGCCGCTATTTTATAAAGTTAGGAGGGGGGATTTGAGTTAATTTTGGTGGGCAATACCCACGATGGCGTCGTGGCACACCTTAATTGGTGGAGTAGAATTGTAGGGGCGCAAGGCTTGCGCCCAATTCCACAGTCAAATCTATCCCACAATTTTAACTGTGTCAGCCCACTACAAGTGCTATTAAACTGAGGAGTTATGCAGAATGTCTAGATTTAGCCGAACCTGGTGGGGCAAACGCTTTATTGATGCCTTAGAATCCTTTACCGACTCCGGTAGACTGGGGCGAGGGCGTTCTTATGCCAGTGGGGGTAAGATTAAAGAGTATAAAATTATTCAGGGGAAAATAACCGCAAAAGTTAGGGGTTCAATTAATCCCTATTTTGGCGTTTATAAAGAACCATTATATACCACAACCATTGAAATAAAACCAATTTCAGCCGCATCTTGGTCAAAGGCGATCGCGAATTTGTCATCTAAGGCAAGTTTTGTCTCTAAACTACTCATGAATGAGATGCCAGATAATATTGAAGAGGCATTTGCCGATGTCAACCTTCAATTATTACCCAAAAGCCGTTCTGACTTTACCACCCATTGTTCCTGTCCCGACTGGTCAAATCCCTGTAAACATATCGCCGGGGTGTATTACTTAGTCGCCAACGAATTAGACGCCAACCCATTTTTACTCTTTGAACTCAGAGGGTTATCGCCAGAAAAGCTACAGCAAGAATTGGCGAAATCTCCATTAGGTCAGGTGTTATCCCAAGCCTTACAGGATCAGGAAGCCGCCATAGAACCCGCCCAATCTTACTATACCCAGCCCGAAAAAATGCCACCACCATCATCTGTGAATCAGAAGGAGTTCTGGTTAGGAGAGAAACGATTACCCTCAATGGTGGAGGTGGATACAACTGCTAATATTCCCGCCATTTTGATTAAAAAAGCCGGAGATATTCCTCCCTTTTGGCACAAGGATAGTTCATTTATTGAGGCAATGGAACAGGTGTATCAGCGAGTGCGGACTAAAAATAAAGAGAGCCTCTGAAAAATGGGGTGTTTTTCCAGATTTCCGATGAAATTATTGTCGTAGTAGTGCGAGCATCTTGCTCCCTATCCAATCAGCATCTTGCTCGCTATCTATTCCCAATTTAAAGGCGTCACTTATCAAATTTCAGTAAAAACACGAATGGGAATCGCGGCGCGGATGGGTTAGGCTCGATAAAGACCATCTGGAATGCTCTCTCACCCTACTGGATTGACACAGCTAAAATGATGGATTAGATGTCGATTTGATGGGCGCACGCCATGCGCCCCTACGGTTTCGGGGTTAAGCGGTTTGGATGGGACACTACCGTATTGTGTGGATTCGTGCTGAGGCAAAACTTAGATGATGTTGCCATCTATATTTAACACCTGCATTCCTAGAGGGGAAATACATTATTGTAAAAATGAATTCCGCCGTGGTAGCTATCAACGGCTTTTACAGCGTCAAACTGAACAGAGACAATATCACCAATAGTGTCGCTATCCGCATCGCAAAAAGGCTTAATAGATGACCAGTCACAATCATAAAGAGGCTCGTAGACATCCTTGTACATCGGCTCTCCAAGCTTTTGCCATTGGTCATACTGATCAATCTTAAAATCACATTCTGGATCACCATCGGGGGAGGTCGCTTTTACCTCAGCCCAGTAACTTAAATCCCAAACTTTTTTACCATCCTGTTTGTCCCACTGGTCAAAATCAACAAATTCTTTTTCCAGGCTAGAGATCTCCATTATCAAGTCTGGGTAACGATTTAAGCAGTCTTTT
>NZ_JAVJUO010000160.1:0-46419 GCF_040220555.1 Coleofasciculus sp. C1-SOL-03 | reverse complement strand
GGGAACAGGGAACAGGGAACAGGGAACAGGGAACAGGGAACAGGGAACAGGGAACAGGGAACAGGGAACAGGGAACAGGGAACAGGGAACAGGGAACAGGGAACAGGGAACAGGGAACAGGGAACAGGGAACAGGGGAGATGGGGGAGTCAGGGCGGGTTTTGTACAAACGTTGTTACCATCAATAGCCAACAGAAAGTCCCTAAACCCGCCCCTACAAACCCGGTTTTCTTGAGCCAAGGGAAGGATCAAAATTCACGTCGAGAGAAAATCAGAATCGCGATCGCCAGCAGCAAGATTGTGTAGAATATGGCATAAGCGGCATTTTTTAGGAGGATTCCAGAGGCAGGAAGCAAGCCATACACCGCCTCATTTTTCAAATTTAGACCGGATAAATCGGGTAAGACGAGGAAAAGCCCTTGAGTTATCGTCTCTATCGTTGCATTTTCGCTGAGTTTTCCTAACTCCAGCACATCCCGACTCAAATGTCCCATTAAATAAATGCCGAAGGTTAGGAGTGTGGCGAGGATGGAACTGGTAAACACACCAAACATCAGCGCTACGGCGACAATTAGGCTTAACTCTAAAAACTGATAAAGCTCTGAAATCAGTAGGCTAGCTAAGGGGTAATTAATGCCATTGAAACTAAGGAGAGCTAAATAAATAGCAGTCATGGCGATAATTAAAACTGCTAGGACTCCCACTAACCCTAAATGCTTACCAATAATTAATTCTGCTCGTGAAATAGGTTTAGGAATTAAAACCAATACGGTACGTTTTTCGATTTCCTTATTAATCAAACCTGTACCGACAAATATGGCAACTAGGACGCCTAAAAGACCAATTGCCGCTAGACCTAAATCCATAAATATTTTATCTTCTGTGGTGGCTGCAACTTCCCGCAGGAGTGGTAGCGCAACGACCAACAGCAGGGCAAAAAAGCCAATCACATAAAAGATGCGATCGCGAATGACTTCCTGAAACCCATTTGTTGCTATTGTCCAAATTCTACCTAAAGTTTTCGTCATTTGTCCTTGGTCTTATGTCCTTTGTGTTTTATTAATTCATTCGTTGAGTCGATAATTCATAAACTTGGTGCTTTAGAGGTAACAATCGGTTCAGCGACGCCCCATCCTTCTACCGGATCACATTCTACCTGACTGATGGGACTAATACCTGTATCAGTTTCACGATTGACAGGTATTATCTCACAAGACTTAGTGAGTACGTTGGGTTTAATTTGCGATCGTGGACCTTGCCAAAGGGTGTTTAATTGTAAGTTATACCCCGACTCCCGGAGCGAAATATCACCGGGACGCACTTCTTGCCACAAGTTGTCTTCTTTGATATCGGGAGAGGCAATTTCTTGCCTGACTTCGGCGTCAATCTGCTTAATTAGCTGATGCAGTTTTTCGCGTTCTCGAATCAGAAGAATTTGTTCGACATCTGACCACTCTTGGTTATTGAGCTGTTCTTCTAAGCGAGATGCTACCAAATCTAAAATGGTAGTCCCACGGGGTAACCTTTGTTTCGGTTCATCGGTTGATAGTCTGACCACAAAGGCACTTTTTTCAAATGTATCAGCCGCAATTGTGGGATATTGAACTAACCAGTTTTCTACCAAAAAATAGAATTGAAACCAACTGCTTAGTATCAACTGACTCGTGAATAACCACACCAGCGGTTGACGTTTGTCTCTGTCGGGAATTTTGGGTTGAAAATTCTCACCTAAACAAGTGGGTAATGCGGCAATTATTGCCGATATCAGGGGCCAGACGACTAAAGCGTCGGCTGATAATTCGCCTGTAACAATGCCAAAAATATAAATGGTAACCAGCGCTCCTGTAATCCAGGGACTTAAGAGGACTTTACCAATGCTGATGTCTTTATTGCTAGTTGTTGCCCAATAGACACCTAAAATTAAAAACCACCAACTAAAACTCGCTAATATAATTGTGAAAATATTCGTCGCCAAAAATGACATTACCCACGAGAATACGCTTAACCCGATTAGGGTCTGCCAAGAAAAAGCTGTGTCCGGGTTAAAGATTGCAAATATAGTTCTTAGGAGGTTATTTATCCAATTTAATATATTGTTTAGAATTTGCCTAATCATTGGTTTAATCGGAAAATAAAGGTAAGAGAATTGGAGATCGTTAGAACAGTATGAAAACCGTTCAATTTCGGTATTTCTAGGTTGGGTATCAGAATAGAGTATTCAATTCAAGAACATTCAAGTCCATAAACCGTAATATTAAAATCAGCAAAATAGCACTGTAACTATAGGCATTAGCCAGTAGCACAGCAAAGGCAGGATTGGGTTGAGGTTGGGTAATCTTCCGCTTGGGTTGATTAAATAAGCTAGGTCTTTTGTTAGATACATCGGAACTCATTTTAAACTGTTCTGGTTGATCATGAATCCATTTATTTATAATTTCCAATCCGATTATTTTGATGGTAAAGCTGAAAAAGAAAATTACGATACCAATAGAGATTAGTTGAGGATTTGGTGTATCTAACTGACTGCCTATGGGATGATCAAATAAAATAAAATTTACAATTTGAATCCGCAGAAGTTGGGGCAACAAACTCTCTAGAACGAAAAAGGTTAACCAACCCAGGACAACGCTCCATAAATTCAACGAGGTAGCATATTGCACACTGGTTTTACGAGTAAGGTTTAGCCGCCGGTGCAAGACCCTGGCTTCTAGGGCGATCGCGACTAACAGGAATAAGATTTGAAAGAGAATCAGTTGGAGGGGTAAAACAATAGTTATGTTATCTATCATAATGGTTTCCGTATACTCGCTTTCGTTAGAGACGATCCATGTTACATCCTGGGAACCTCTGACATTCTGCCTTATTCCTCGTGACGACGACGGGGATAACTGTCTGGCTTGTTTATACTATATTAGATTGGCAGGGATAAGAGGATAAATATTATTCTTACCATTCCCGGTTATATCGCTAAACTGAGTTGGGGTAAAGTCTTAAGGATCGTCCATGACCAGAACAGGTATTGGTATTCGCACGGCGGCTGAGCGTACAGAACGCATCACCGGTCAGATTCATGTTTATGATGGCGTGGGTAAGGGGAAGTCTCAAGCCGCATTGGGCGTGGTTTTGCGCTCAATTGGTTTGGGGATTAACTGTGCCGAATCCAGTCGGGTCTTATTGTTACAGTTTCTCAAGGGACCGGGACGCAACTATGACGAGGATGCGGCGATTGAGGCGTTGCGACGGGCGTTTCCTCACTTGATTGATCAGGTTCGCACGGGACGAAGTGAGTTTTTTACCAAAGAGGAAGTGACGCGGTTTGATACGCTAGAGGCGCAGCGCGGTTGGGATGTGGCGAAAGGCGCGATCGCATCCAATCTCTATTCGGTTGTGGTGCTGGATGAGTTGAATCCGTTGCTGGATTTGGGATTACTTCCGGTTGAGGAGGTAGTGCAAACCCTGAAAAATAAACCGCCGTCTCTGGAGGTGATTGTTACCGGACGCGGAACACCACCAACGCTGTTGGATTTGGCGGATTTACATAGTGAGTCGGTTCCTCATGATCACCCGGTTTCTCGGGAACAGGGGATTGAGGGAATCGAAATTTATACGGGTGCGGGGAAGGGAAAATCGACCAATGCGTTAGGGAAGGCGTTACAAGCCATTGGTCGGGGAATTAGTACGGATAAATCCCACCGGGTGATGATTATGCAGTGGCTGAAGGGAGGAAGCGGATATACTGAAGACGCCGCGATCGCCGCATTGCGTCAAAGTTACCCGAATCTGGTGGATCATCAGCGTTGTGGTCGAGATGCGATCGTTTGGCGGGGACAGCAGCAGATTTTGGATTATGTGGAAGCGGAACGGGGATGGGAAATTGCTAGGGCGGCGTTAGCGTCGGGGTTGTATAAAACAATTATTCTGGATGAACTGAATCCGACGGTTGACTTGGAACTGTTGCAGGTTGAACCGATTGTCGAGGCGCTGTTACGCAAACCTCGTGATACGGAGGTTATTATCACAGGTCGTTGTAAAAATCAACCCGCTTATTTTGAATTGGCGACGGTTCATTCGGAGATGATTTGTCATAAGCATTATTGTGACAAAGGGGTGGATTTGAAGCGAGGGGTGGATTTTTAAGGTATAGCGCTACGCGCTAGGCAATGGGCAATAGGCAATGGGCAATAGTGAAGAAAAACATTTACCTTACAAGGGATTGACCCTTCGACCCTTCGGCACACTCAGGGCGTCGCTTACCTCGACTTCGCTCGGTACAAGTCGCTCAGGGTCAAAGCGATTTCAATTTTTCTTCTTTTGTCCTACACCTGCGGCAATTGTCTCTATCCTTTGTATAACAAGCATTACAGCTAATAATCCTCAAAGGAGCGATCGCGGTTTTGAACTCCTAACGATAGAGCCTAGTCTGAATTTGAGTTCCTCCTTAGGTTTGAGTGGGATTCTACCTCACGAGTGATGGTTTTCCCGGTTCTGGGTTGATACATTAGTAATAGCAAAGGAAAACGGCACTGGATGGAGGTTGTTCCGCTGTGATCCATTGTCGGACATCGAAGGAGAGCGACGTCAGATGTCTGGACAGTGCCTGATAAGCGATAACTAAGGCGGTTGTGGAGTTTTTGTCGCTTCCTCCACTTCGTCACTACCAATGGGGGACGAAACTCCCCATCAGAGCGGTCAAAGGTAGTGAACGCCTAGAGTCGTGACTTTTAATAAATGAATATATCACTCGAACCGTCTTGGTTAATGTCCAAGGCGGTTTGTTCTGTATGGGCGAGGGGGCGAGATTTTCAGCGCCTCAGCGATTATACTGAGTGGAAATCAGTAAATCTACGATGTGCAATTCTCCATTTCTTCGGTATAACTAATCCTCGGCGACAATCGTCTCTAACTCTTGCACCACAACCCTTACAACTGATAATCCTGAAAGGAGCGATCGCGGTTTTGAACTCCTAACGATAGACTCAAGTCTGAATCCGAGTTCCTCCTTAGGTTTGAGTGGGATTCTACCTCACGAGTGATGGTTTTCCCGGTTCTGGGTTGATACATTATTAATAGCAAAGGAAAACGGCACTGGATGGAGGTTTTTCCACTGTGATCCATTGTCGGACATCGAAGGAGAGCGACGTCAGATGTCTGGACAGTGCCTGATCAGCGATAGCTGAGGCGGTTGTGGAGTTTTTGTCGCTTCCTCCACTTTGTCACTACCAACGGGGGACTAAACTCCCCATCAGAGCGGTCAGAGGTAGTGGACGCCTGGAGTCGCAACTTTTAATAAATCGATATATCACTCAAACTGTCTTGGCTGCTTACGTTCAAGGCGGTTTGTGTATGATACGAATGACCAATGACAAAGGACAAATGACAATCCCCACTGTTAACTTTAATTTTTCCTGGTAAGCTATTCATCATTAAGCAAGATCCCCGACTTCTTGGAGAAGTCGGGGATCTGTCTGTGTACCTCACTTACAATAACGGCGAAATTATTGTAGTGCGAGCATCTTGCTCGCTACTAATACTTAACTCTCTTTTTGCTGCAAAAATTCCTGCAAATCCCTCTGCACCTGCTGATATAATTGCGGCGACTCACCCTTTAACCCAATTAAACTATATAATTTCACTTTTCCCGCCCGTCCTCTTACCTCTTCTTCCCCCACTGGCACTACCTCAACCTTATCTTTGACAACCTGATAAAGAGAATCGGTAATCAAAATATCTGTGCCAAATTTCTTCGTTAACCCCTCTACCCGACTGGCTACATTCACTGCATCCCCAATCACCGCATATTCTCGACGACGCTGAGAACCAATATCCCCAGCAATTAATTCCCCATAGTTAATTCCAATTCCATTAAATAACGGAATTCGTTCTTCCTGACGCCATTCCTCGCGCAACTGATGCAAGGCTTTTCGCATCCCTAGTGCCGCATGAATGGCATTCATAGCATCGGTTTCTTCCCCCTCAGATACCGGACAACCAAACTCTGCCATTACCGCATCGCCAATAAATTTATCCACGGTACCGCCAGCATCTAAAATCACCTCAACCATGTCATTGAGATATCGATTCAGTTGTCGCACTAATCGGACAGGCGAGATTTGGGAGGAAAGGGTAGTAAATCCGCGAATGTCGGAGAATAAAATAGCGGCTTTTAATTTACGTCCTTTGAGTAATTCCTGATAATCATCGTGCTGCTTGAGAATTTCTTGAACCACAGGTGCGGCGACATACCGTTCTAAGGTACTGCGGAAGCGACGTTTTTCAATTTGATCCCCAATAAAAAGTGCTGTAAAGTAGGAAAAACTATTTAGGGTCATCGCGATCGCCGGGACGGCAATGGGGAAAATCAGTCTGGCGCTGCTATAGCCTAAAAATGCTAGTCCTACCCAAACTACTGCCATCCCCAATCCCCAAAACAAGCTTGCCGCAGTACGTCGGGGGAGTTTATACAACAGGATAGCAGTTCCCCCAACCAGGACAAACACAAACAATCCCTCTAGCCATGGATTCGGGATAGCGACGGCGATTGAATGTCCTTCCATTAAGGTAGCGATCGCGTTAGCATGAAGCTTCACCCCTGGCATATTGAATTGGATAGGTGTGGGGACAAAATCACCGATATTTTGTTTATCGGCTGTTGTCCCAACTAAGACAATTTTGTCTTTAAACGTTTCCTTTCGTAAATGCACCTGCCACCAATCTGATGCCAGCACCTGCCAAAATGGAATTGTGGTAAACACATTCTGATGACGAAGGGGTGTACCGTAGAAAAAAACCTGACTCCCTTGCGGAGGTGGATAGTTAACATTGGCGACTTGTAACGTAGCTTCGGCAAATGAAGGAATCGTGTCTAATCCCAACGGCTGAAGAATTTGCTTGCTATATTCACTCCCCAGCCGATACACATTCCCATCTACTTCTGGGGGTAAAAAGTTGACCAACCCAAGCTGTACAGAATCAGAATAAAGCTCTGGCAAGGGTTGATACAACTCATGAGTAATGCTACCTTGCTGATCAACAGCATCTTCGTAGGCGGCGGCTAGCATGATGCGATCGCTATATTTAGTTAATGCTTGTTTAAACTGCTGATCATCCTCAGTACCATACCCACTGGGAAGATCAAACAGTAAATCAAACGACACTGACTTAGCACCCGCCGCCATTAAACGCTCAATCACTTCAGCATAAGCGGTTCGCTTCCAGGGAAACGGCGGTGTGAGCAAATCGACAACCAAGGCTTTATTCGGATCAATTGGATTGCTGTAACGTTCTGATGCTGTCAACGATTCATCATCGATCGCTAAAATTACAATATCATCAGGAGGTGCAACGGGTCCGCGCAATTCAATGAACCACTTTTGGCTTTGGCGTTCAGCGAGTTGTACAGGTGTCCCCTGCCAAACCGTCGCCCAAGCACCAACAACCGCCCAGCATCCCATTAACATCAAGCCAATTCGTTCTGGACGCCAAAACGGTTGGTATTGACTCCGACGGCGTCGTCGAATGCGTTTTCTTCGTTGTTTTTCTAGCCATTGCCACCAGTGATTCATCGCCCTAACTCCACCGCTTAAAAGGGATTGGGAATTGACGGCACATTGTCTCTTAATACATCCGGAACCTCAATTTGCGGAAACTGCTCATTCAAAACTTCTTCCAGTTTATCAATTCCCGGCATTTCGATATCAAACCCTTCAAACAAAGCCCCCGTAACAATTTCTTCGATTTCCGCTTTTGACAGGTCTATTACCGTCCCTAACACTCCCTCTGGACTAATATTAATGCCTTGACCTTGACGCAACAAAACAGGCTGAGGGTTCCACAGGTTATACCGTTCACTCAAGGCGACTTCGCCCTGTAAAACCTTCACTTGCGCTTGTTCATTTTCATCTAATTCCATTAAATAAACCGTTCCCCGTGTCACCGCGGTAATTGAACCCACACATCCTTGCGCCCCCGAAACGACACTTCTACCACTTCGTAGCCGCACACAGCGACTCCCCACGGTGAGTGCTGAATTTTGTCCTAACCGCACCCCTGCATTATTATTAAACAGCAAATTCACCCGTGCTTGTTTGGTACTCACTGTTTGTCCCAGAGTCGCCACCGCATTAACTTTGGCGGGTCGATTTTGGATATAGGCTTGATTTCCCCCTAAAATTTCCACAATTTTGGCTTGACTAATTCGTTGCGCCGATGCGGGCGGATTGTGCCATCCCAATACCACGACGATTAGCAAACTGCTTAAGAAACCGACGAAAGGTTGCCATTTCAATCTTCTCCCCGGCATCAACGTCTGGGTTGGCTCACCGTGATCCCCACCTAATTTTACTCTCTGGGTTAAACTGAGACTCTGTTTCTTGAAATTAACCCAACTTCTCAGCCTAAGTTTATCGTTCATAGACGCTGGTTAACGTTAAAATTTTGTCCGAACCCTATGATATCAAAGACTTAGACAGGTCAAAGGCTTACTAATGACGTGAGCATGACGTGAGACATGAGACAAACTAGTGCAGCGCGGCTTCAAATACTAACCAGTTAACAAGCTCCTTAAAAGCAGCTACATTATGTTCCTTATAGCCTTCTGCCATCTGCCTGCGGACTTCTGCCTTCTTGTACTAGGTTTCCGACGTTTCATTCGCCACCCCTTGCACCACTAAAACGGAACAACGAACATGGTGAACAACATGATTACTGACACTGCCTAAAAGCACTTCAGTTAAACCCCGACGACCTCGACGACCAATAACCACTAAATCAGCATCCCAACTGTTCACCAGGTCTCGAATTGCACTCCCAGCATCTCCGATTTTGCATGTCCATTCTGTTGCCACGCCTTCATCTGTTGCCTTCTGGCAATAGCCAGCCAGCCATTTCTGAGTTTCATCCGTTTCCTTTCTCATTTTTTCTTGCATACGACGGGAGAAGTCAACCAATTCTCTACCAAACATATCTCCATAAAAACCCACGCCTTGGTTTTCCACAGGCAAGCAATGAAAGAGCATCAATGCGGCGTTGTCTTGTTTAGCTAGATCTAGGGCTTGGGTAAAGATTCCCTCAGTTTGAGGGGAATGGTCAAGGGCGACTAATATTCTTTTATAGGTCATCAGTGTTATCTCCTAATTTTTAAGGAAAAGTTATAAGTGTTGAGTGTTGAGTGTTGAGTGTTTATCCTTCGCTTCGCTAGTTGGACATGGTTTTGACCCTTGGCTTCGTTCAGGGAACCGAATTGTAGGGGCGGGCGCGAGGGATTTTCGTTTCGCTGTTGATGATAACGTTTATTCAAAACCCGCCCTGAGTGCATTTGGAGTCTCTCCGCTCAACTTAACTGGCGCACAAATTTCTCCAATCGATCCATCCCCTTTTCAATGGATGACATATCAGTAGCATAGGACAGACGGATACAGTTATCGACACCAAAAGCAATCCCCGGAACGGTCGCCACTTTCTTAGCCTCTAAAAGGTTATTACAAAACTCTAGAGATTTGAGTCCAGTTTTGCTGATATCGGCAAAGACGTAGAACGCGCCATTGGGTTGAGGACAACTAATTCCCGGAATGGTGTTCAGGCGTTCGTAAATGACTTGGCGACGTTTAGCAAACGCCAGACGCATTTCTTCTACACAGTCTTGGGGATTTTCCAAGGCGGCGATCGCGCCATACTGAGCAAAGGTACAAACGTTAGAAGTACTGTGGCTTTGAATCGTGGTAACCGCCTTAATCAAATCCACAGCACCCGCTAAATATCCCACACGCCAACCTGTCATCGAGTAGGCTTTGGCAAACCCATTACTGGTGATTGTACGCTGGAATATATCCGATCCAATAGCACCAATACTCAGATGTTGAGCGCCATCGTAAAGAATCTTTTCATAAATTTCATCCGAGACGACTAAAATATCCCGTTCCACAATCACTTGGGCGAGGGCTTTGAGTTCCTCTGGGGTATACACCATCCCGGTGGGGTTCGAGGGGGAATTGAGGATAAATAGCTTGGTTTGGGGCGTAATCGCCGCCTGGAGTTGCTCTGACGTGATTTTATACCCCGTTGACGCATCCGTTTGCACAATGATCGGCTTACCCCCTGCCAGTTTGACCATTTCCGGATAGGAAAGCCAATAGGGGGCGGGAATAATCACGTCATCCCCAGGTTCAATCAGCGCTTGCATTAAACCAAACAGGGAATGTTTACCGCCATTGGTGACAATGATATTGTCCGGCTGGTACTCTAACCCATTATCTCGGCGCAGTTTATTTGCGATCGCTTGTCGTAATTTCGGTTCCCCAGCGGCGGGTCCATATTTGGTTTTCCCTGCATCTAGGGCTTGTTTCGCCGCCGCCTTAATATGAGCCGGGGTATCAAAATCCGGTTCCCCGGCGCTGAAACTACACACATCCAAACCATCGAGTTTCATCGCCTTGGCTTTGGCGGAAATCGCTAGGGTGAGAGAGGGAGAGACTTGACCAACTCGTGCTGCTAACTGCATTTTTACTCAACTTAAACAACTAGACGGTGTGTGAAAAGCACCTGAAAAGCTAGGGTAAGGGCAGGTTTGGGTTTTGGGTGAAAGGTTCAAAGCGTTATAGCGATGTCTCAACCTGCCCCTCCTCTGTGCAGACACCTTTTTCAACACGCTCTCTTGGAAATATACTACTTGATCTCCGTCTAATTACCTATTTTGCCAACTTCTCTCGGTTAGTTATGGTTGTTCAACTTAAGAACGGGTAACTTGATATGATATGACATATATCGCTATAAAAACGCTCACACTCTCAACCAGTGAGTGAACAGGAAGATTTAAAATTGTTAACTTACGTTAACGAAAACTTACAAATTATATCTTTCCTAAACAGATGTATTGTTTTGCATGATTTCAGCCACAACAACAGAGAACTTGAATTACTATTTTTATCAATATCAAGATATTGCAGTCAGTCGTGAGGATGGTTGTAGATGTTAGACGTAGAACGATACTACCGAGTCTTGGATTTAGATTCTAATGCCTCACCCGAGGAAGTCCACCAAGGGTATCTAGACATGACGTGGGTATGGCATCCTGACCGTTTTGTGGGTCATCCCCGCCTACAACGGAAAGCCCAGCACAAGTTACAAGAACTGAATGAAGCCCATGAATGCTTACGTTCTCAATCGGCGGCTAAACGTAGACAAATGGCTCGTAAGTCAAAATACTCAGCCTCACCACCGCCAGCCCGTCATTCACCATCCCCAGGTTTATCCAAATCGCCAACCCAACGGAAGCCAGGAAAAAAGGCTCCGCCAACGGTTAACACCAGGAAACCACCGATTCATTTTAAAGCCAATCCCATCGATGATTGGTTAGATTAAAATCGAGGCACAGGAAATAGGGAACAGGAGTACGAGCATCTTGCTCGCTATTGGGTATGAGTTTTTATAGCTGTTGCCATCCAGGTAACGATAAATCATTCCCCTACATCGGCTTCAGACGCATCCGCAACTTTTTTAACTTGAAAGTCTTCCAGCTTAAACGCCTCAAACTTGGTACTTAAGACTAGCGCCAGGTATTCACTGGGGGTATCGCCAGCAAAGGTGAGGGTTAACTGTCGTCCTTGCGATCGCTCTTGCTCCACTAATCGCTTAAGATCTAAGAGAGACTTGAGGTTTGGATATTTCTTTGTATTCAGTACAACGGCATCAGCGCCTACCGTGCGGTCAATCAAGCCAACAATTTGTCCTTCGGGTTGTTGTTGTAGGAACTGATCCAAGGTCGTCTCAGTCAAGTTCTCAACCCCCATCAGTTTTTCAGTGGATACTTGCAAGTTTGACACCACATCTTGGTCAATTCAATCGGAAAAAGTCAGGAATCAAGCACAAAATAGGTCGGAATAAGTCAGGATCTTGCTCAAGATGGCTGAGATTCATGCCGATAATGAGGATTTGATATTATGTCCACTGGAATACTTACACTATCGGTGAAGACAAGGCAGAAGCATATTATACTAAATCCGCCTTTTGCCACGGCGATTGAAATCGCTGCTACACTAATGTATGCGAAGCCTTCCCGAAGGGTAGTCCGCGAGGGTCAGGACTGGGTTATAACGGGGGTAGCTAACCCGGATTTGATATTACAGTTAATTCGGCGGACATTGTATGAAAGCTATTGCTAACGCTGATTTCGGTGACAGTCAGACTAATATTGGTTTACTGGATTGGAGACTTGGTTTGTGAATGCTTATTTTGCTTTAGTTATTTCGATTATGATCGGTATCGGTGGGCAACTTAGCCTTAAAGCTGGCGCTATGCAGGGTATTGGCAATAAGTTTTTCTTTCTTCAGCCCTACATTATTGTGGGATTGTCGTCTTATTTCTGTGCTTCCCTTTTCTACATCTTTGCCTTGCGGCAAATCCCTGTTTCCGTGGCTTTTCCTAGCGTTTCGATTAGCTATGTAGCCGTCGCTTTTTTGGCTCATTTAATTTGGGGAGAACCCTTTGGCATCAGACAGGTTCTTGCCCTAGGATTGATTGCTTTGGGAATCTATACTTTATCCCAAAAGTAATTCTATTTTGCCGCTTGGTTTTTGCGGATTATTATAGTTGGAGTTCCAACTAATGTTTCTAGTTTATTAGATTTTGCAGAAAGGCTATTCATCCCCATCGTATGGACAGATGGGGATTTCCGCCGAAATCGTTAAATATCGCTTTCGCTTAATTCACGAGTCATGTAGTCGAAGGGTTGATCCACAAATGCCGTATTAGTCACTCCAGCAGCAGCGACTTGGTCTTTGACGATATCTTTCATAATTTGGATACCGCGAACCGTCGGACCAATGGGAACCCCCAAGGAATTATAGGTTTCCCGTAACCCTTGCAAAACTCGTTCATCTAGGACATCCATACTCCCCGCAACCAGGGCATAACTGGCATAGCGGAGATAATAGTCCATATCCCGCAGACAAGCGGCATAGCGACGAGTTGTGTAAGCATTACCACCCGGACGAATCAATTCCGGGACTTCTTCAAAGAGTTGCGACCCAGCCTGCTTGACAATTGAGGCTGCATTAGCATTGACCACAGCAGCCGCCGTGATTCGGGCTGTACCGCTGTCAAAGTAAGATTTGAGTGAATCGATCGCATCGCGATCTAGGTAACGACCAGTAATGTCGTAATTTCTAATCAGGCTTGTAATCGCATCCCGCATGAACAGGCTCTCCCAATCTATATATCTTTATCTATTTATCTTGCCAGTTATTGTGGCGCTCTCATCAAAAGTCTCTAGAATGAGAATTTCTGCACCGTTTTTTATCCCATAACCTGGACTGTCTCAGTATTGCTGCCAAGGCAACTTGGCTTATCTGCACTAGAATACGTCATGGTTGAGTGGATTGACAAACACAAGAGGGTCAATCCTTATCATTTTGTAATATTTCACACAATTTAATCTTTTTCTGAGGATCTCCAGAATCAGGAAATGAGATTCTGTAACTTTGGATACAAAAGCTCCCTCTGCCTCTCCCTAGGATGAGTCAGATACAACGGAGACAGGTTTTGTTGATTCCTAATCTCCCCGGTAGTCCTAAGCGTCAGGTTGAAAACAGGCATCACCGTCTGTCGCCGTTGGTGAGAACTTGAACAAGTCTTCCGCGATCGTTCAACTATTTGAACTTTTCTAAACAATCGTCCACTTGACAAAAGGAGTCATTCATGGCAGAAACGCCCCAAGAGGTCTTGAAACTGATTCAAGACGAAGACATTAAAATTATTGACCTCAAATTCATTGATCTGCCAGGAATCTGGCAGCACTGCTCGTTTTACTACGATCAAATAGACGAAAGTGCTTTTGAAGACGGGGTAGCGTTCGATGGGTCGAGTATTCGCGGTTGGAAATCCATTAACGAGTCCGACATGGCAATGGTGCCCGATCCGAAAACCGCTTGGATTGACCCATTCACGAAAGAAAAAACCTTGAGCATGATCTGCTCAATCAAGGAACCCCGCACGGGTGAATGGTACGACCGTGATCCCCGCACCATCGCTCAGAAAGCACTGGACTTTTTGAAATCCACAGGAATTGGCGATATTGCCTTCTTTGGTCCGGAAGCGGAGTTCTTTATCTTCGACGATGTTCGCTTCGATCAAACGGAGAGCAAAGGGTTCTACTATGTAGACAGCGTGGAAGGGCGTTGGAATTCTGGACGGGAAGAAGCTGGCGGTAACTTAGGATACAAGCCTCGTTACAAAGAAGGGTATTTCCCCGTCTCGCCGACGGATACGCTGCAAGATATGCGTACCGAAATGCTGCTGACCATGGGTCGGTGTGGGGTGCCGATTGAAAAGCATCACCACGAAGTTGCTTCCGGGGGACAGAACGAACTCGGTGTCCGGTTTGCGCCTATCGTGGAAGCGGGTGACTTCTTGATGACGTACAAGTATGTGATTAAAAACGTTGCCAAGAAGTATGGCAAAACTGCCACCTTTATGCCCAAGCCAATCTTTAACGACAATGGTTCAGGGATGCACACCCACCAGTCGATTTGGAAAGAAGGGAAACCCCTGTTCTTCGGCGATGGCTACGCGAAGTTGAGCAAGACGGCGCTGCATTACATTGGTGGTTTACTCAGACACGCCCCCGCTTTATTAGCTTTCACCAACCCAACCACCAACTCCTACAAGCGCTTGGTGCCAGGGTTTGAAGCGCCTGTGAACTTGGCTTACTCCCAAGGAAACCGTTCCGCCTCCATCCGGATTCCTCTGTCTGGTGACAATCCCAAGGCGAAGCGGATGGAATTCCGTTGTCCGGATGCGACCTGTAATCCCTATATTGCCTTTGCGGCGATGTTGTGTGCGGGTCTGGATGGGATTAAGAATGAAATTGATCCAGGCGAACCATTGGATGTGGATATCTATGACCTCTCGCCAGAGGAATTGAGCAAAATCCCATCAACTCCTGGTTCTCTGGAAGCCGCTTTAGAGCATTTAGAGAAGGATCATACCTTCTTGACTAGCACTGGTGTCTTCACCGAAGACTTTATCGACAACTGGATTGCTTACAAACTCGACAATGAGATCAACCCGATGCGGTTGCGTCCTCATCCCTATGAGTTTTCCCTCTACTACGATGTCTAGTCTCAGCCCATAGCACAAAATGACCGAAAAAGCCATCCTGACAGGGTGGCTTTTTTTCTGCCTGTCTCTCTCTTTAATGCTGCAAGCAGGGGAAGTCGGGGAAGCCGGAAAAAACTTTTCTAAATTTTTAGTTACAATACTTTACAAACGACGATCAGGTAACAACCAGCTTAACCACTCATGGCTGATACTTTCACAAAACTGGCATATCAAACATTCCAGCAAGGAAAAGCCGCTTTTGCGCTGGCACACAAAAACCTCAGTTCTCAACTACTGAATGTCCTCCATCCTCCCCTTAATAAACTCAAAACCCAACCCCTATCTCCAGAAATCCTGCAACAATTTCGGCAAAGGTTCGAGCAGATTATGGAAACCGATTGGCAGGATGCCGAACGAGGCGTGTATCCGGTAAGCCTGCTGTTTGATACCCCTTGGCAAGACTTCTTGCGCTACTATCCATTAGATTGGCTAGATATGCCAAACAGATGGGAACGAACCTACCAAAATCGATTTCAGGAGTTCTCGCCAGAAATTGATATCGAAAATTATCCCAACTACTATCGGCGCAACTTCCATTACCAAACCGATGGTTACTTGAGTGATGCCTCAGCCAACCTGTATGACTTGCAGGTCGAACTTCTGTTCAATGGTGGGGCTGATCCGATGCGGCGGCGCGTACTTGCCCCATTAAAGGACGGACTCAAGGCATTTGATACGGTTGTGCCTCAACAGATTAGGGTTCTTGATGTCGCCTGTGGAACGGGTCGGACTCTGAGAATGATTCGGGCAACGTTGCCCAAAGCGTCTCTATTTGGTACAGATTTATCCCCGGCTTATTTGCGTAAAGCCAATCAACTCTTATCAGAGATTCTGGGAGAATTACCCCAACTGATGCAGGCGAAGGCGGAGGAACTACCGTATCAGGATAATTATTTCCACGGTGTCACCTGTGTGTTTCTCTTCCACGAACTACCACCGTCTATACGTCAGCGCATCATTGAGCAATGCTTCCGTGTGATTCAACCGGGAGGCGTGTTTGTTATCTGTGACTCAATTCAGGCGATTGATTTTCCCCAATTCATGACCATGATGAAAAACTTCCCTGCCATGTTCCACGAACCTTACTATAGACACTATATTACTGATGATTTAGTCGAACGCCTCACCCAGGCGGGTTTTGAAGCAATTACAACTCAAAACCACTTTATGAGCAAGTATTGGATTGCTCATAAGCCTGAAGACGCTACGGTGTAGAATCTTTCTTGGCAATTAAGATCCCCGACGTCTTGAAGATGTCGGGGGTCGGGCTCTTTGGGGGGAAGTTATAGCAGAAGGCAGAAGGCAGGAGGCAGATGGCAGAAGGTTGATTATTGATACTTCGCTGTTTCAGCCGTTCACTATGTCCTAAGCTTAGTGCGTAGTGCTATATCGAACTTAACCGATAAAATAAGCTTGGGTCTACTCCCACATATCAAGACGCCAAATCAAGATTATGGCGTGAGATAAATTGCCAGATTAGGTAAATACCACCTGCTATAGAGAAACGTTTATGACCACTAAAAAATCGAATCCAGAAACGGTGTCTACAGAAAGCTTGTCAACGGAAGAGATTGTCTCCACGGAGTTTATCCAAGACCAAGCTACTGTCAACTATGTAGAAACGATTGAAACAGTCATCTCCAGCCTGGAACAAGATGACAGCGCTATGGTAAGCCATAACGAGGAAGGCTATCTGTGGAAGTTTAAGTATGGTAGCGTTGAAGTCTTTGTCCAATTAACGGGTTCTACAGACGAGGATACGTTTACCGTTTGGTCTTCGGTGCTGAACCTCCCGGCTGAAAAAGAAGCGGAATTGATGCGTAGGCTTCTGGAAATGAACTGGTCTGATACCTTTGAAGCCCGTTTTGGCATTGTGGATGATCAAGTGGTGGTGTTATCGTCGCGCACGGTGGCTGAATTATCCCCAGGAGAAATTTCTCGCGCTATTACTATCGTAGCCACGATCGCAGATGATAATGATGAAGCCTTACAGGACGAGTTTGGCGCCTCTTGAGTTGTACTACAACCAGATTTGGCGATCGCAATACCTCTTGTGTATCGTGAGCTAGTAATCCCACCCGTTTCTACTCGGCTGAATCGGGTGCGAAAACTTGGGAGACTGTAGTGTGCTTGTAGTAAAAAATCTTGAGACATTCCTGTCTGCCTCATTTTCACCCTTGAAACGCGATCTTGATCGGGTATTGACATTGCCAAAACAGCTTGCTATTGTATTGAGTTAAAGGCATTTCGTTTACATTTCATAGAAAGTCCCCAGCAATGCTCAACGGCAAAAGCTACTTTTATTTTTGGTTTAGGGAGGTTCACCGGAGGTGAGCAAAGTTCCTCATGGAACCCCCCGGTGGACCGCAGAGCAAACGCTGCGGTCTTTTTGTTGGTTAAGGAGTATCTGATGACAACCTACCTGAGTAACGGGTTTTACGGATTTTACTTTTTTTGGTTCCGAAGCGGTTCCGGGTAGGTAATGCTGCGTTTAAATTTTCTCAGAACCCGGAACCTGCAAGGAACCGGGTTTTTTGTTGTCCATTCATTGTTTAAAGGAATTAGTCTGATGTTGAATGCTACACTTGCCACTCAATCCGATTGCCAAACTCTGGTTCATCTGTCGGATCATATCGTCTTCGGAGGTGAGGAATTAGTGATTATTGCTGGTCCTTGTACGGTGGAGAGTCGATCACAAATGGAAACGGTTGCAACACAACTGCAACGCGCCCCGGTTCAGGCGTTACGGGGGGGGGCTTTCAAACCCCGCACCTCTCCTTACTCCTTCCAAGGATTAGGGATAGAGGGACTAGAGATCTTATCCCAGGTGCGATCGCGTCATCAGATTCCTGTGGTGACGGAAGTCATGTCCATTTCCCAAATCGAGTTAGTGGCTGCCCATGCTGATATGCTTCAGGTGGGCAGTCGTAATATGCAAAACTTTGATTTACTCAAAGCCTTGGGTCAAGTTGATAAACCGATTTTGCTGAAGCGGGGATTAGCGGCGACTGTAGAAGAATTCGTTATGGCAGCCGAATATATTCTCAGTCACGGAAATTCTCAGGTGGTACTGTGCGAACGAGGGATTCGCAGTTTCGATACTTATACCCGAAATGTTTTAGATTTAGGGGCAGTTGTAGCACTCAAGCAGATGACTTCATTGCCTGTAATTGTAGACCCATCCCATGCCACGGGCAAACGGGAATTAATTCCCGCCTTAGCGAAAGCGGCTATTGCGGCGGGTGTGGATGGATTAATCATCGAATGTCATCCAGAACCAGAAAAATCCGTATCGGATGCCCGTCAAGCTTTATCGTTAGATGATATGGTGCAGTTGGTTGATCACTTACACCCTATCGCCGCCGCCGTCGGGCGAACCATCCCAGCCAGTTTAGCGGCTGTGTCAGCTTGAGGTTTAATTTCGCGATCGCTTCTCTGAATCAAGATATAGCACTGCGGGGATAGGTTAGGATATCAGTTTATCCCAATTGGTAACAGCACGATCGCGTCGTTTCTCAGGCTAACGTCAACATTCCTCTATTCCTCTGCCTTCAGGGGGGTTGCTGATCGATACTCCGGGTATACGGGAACTTCAGATCTGGGCAGATGAGGACAGTTTAGCCGATACCTTTACCGATATCGATACCTTAGCCCAGCACTGTCGTTTTCGCGATTGCCAACACCAGGATGAACCCAGTTGTGCTGTGCAACAAGCCTTAGAAGATGGCACGCTTGATAGTCAGCGTTTCCTGAGTTACCAGAAACTGCAAAAAGAACTCTCCTATTTGGCAAGGAAACAAGACCAAAAAGCCTCGTTAGCTGAGAAGGAAAAGTGGAAAAAAATCACTAAAGCCTTGAGACATAAACACAAACACTGATGCCAAATAGCAGATCATCGTAGCGCCCTTGTGTAGGGGCGGGTTTCACCACTATCGTTTCTGACTTTACCCAGATGCGACTAAACCCGCCCCGGTCAAGTTGCAAAATTGAGTCAACCAGAGAACTCTCCCATCTCCCTGTTTCCTCGCTGGAAATGTTAATGGTAGCCTAGACAATTACTTGAAACACTTCTGCACTATAGATAGCCACCGTGTTTGAAATTGAGTTGACAGACCAAGCGATCAAGGATTTGCAGTGGTTTAAGAAATACGAACAGAATGTAATTCTTGATGGTATTGAGGCAAACCTTTCTTATGAGCCAACGACAGAGACGCGCAACCGGAAGCACCTGCGTCCAAACGATACAGCGGAATGGGAATTGAGGCTAGGTATGTACCGCGTTCTGTATAACGTTGAGGAGAAAGTTAGAATCGTCAGTATTGAGCGCATCGCTGCCAAGCCGAGAAACAAGTACATATTTCAAGGAGAAGAGGGAGAACTATGATGCACTGGGATTATCGGGTGTTCTTTGAGGATAATGGCTACACAATTCGTACCGTATATTATGATGATCACGGTGCGATAGCTGCCTGTTCGGAAAAGCCGATCGCACCTTTCGGAGAATCACTCGAAGATCTGCAAGACGAATTAAATCTTCTACAGGCGGCTTTAAAAAAGAACGTTCTTTCGGCTTCTGATCTGCCAGAGCAAAGCGTTCGCCCGAAGGTAAAGCGGGGGAAATCGTTAAAGGCGGTTCGCGAGCAACTTGGCTTACAGAAGGAAGCGGCTAAAGAGGATTAAGGACGCCTGTCAATATGTCACAAAAAATTCCGTCATTTTTCACTAAGTATCAATGGGCAGAAATATTAGCTCAAACAAACCCAAAGAAATGTCATAACTACAGTGAAGCATTTCGAGCTAAAGCTGAAGAATATCAATTGTATGGTGACAGCCTAGCTCAGGATATTTTTACATTCTTGAGTAAAATAACCTGTCTATCGATGGCGCTTACTGGTTCAAATAATACTTCCTTTATGGAAGAGATGATCTCAGAAAGATTGTCCGATGATGACTTAGCCATCTTGAGAGAGTTAATCACGACAGTAAGCGATCCTGAAATGAGAGCAAGAATAGCCGATATTCTATGGGTTTGTAAGCGAGATACAGATAGGGCTAGACCAATCAAAATGGCTAGAGTTGCTGTACAGTCTTACCTTCAATCCGCAAAAACTCTTGAAGATGTTGATGAATACACAAGCTGCCACGATCGAATACAACGAGCAGCACAGTTAGCACCACTAATTGATGGTAATAAGAGTAAAAAAATGGGTTGCCTAGTTGCTCAACATATTGACAATCTCATAGATCGCTATGCAGATGTAGAGAATGAATTTTTGACGGGTAGTGCCATGAAGGTACTTCAAAAAGAGCTAAAGAAAAGTCTGAAAGCTATCTATAGCGATCATCTTCCAGGTTATGCAGCTAAATATGCGGCTGTTGCGGCTCAAAAAGCGGTCTTTGCAGATAAATTGCAAGATTATTATCAACAGTTAGCCTATCGTAAGATAGAGAGCAAGTGGCACAAGATAGCTGGCGATCAAGAAGCTAAACGTAGAGCGATGTGGGATATTGCAGACGCGGAGGTTTGGTACGCTCAGCAAGCTTTCATTGGGAAAGAACCCAACAGTTATGCTGTGGCGGCTGGACGCCTTAAAAGTGCTATTCAAGCTTTCAGGACGATTGAAGATACTTTTAGAAAAAGGCAAGATACTTCTGAGCGCATACAAGAATTGCACCAGATAATGCTTGATTATCAGCAAAAGTCTATGTCTCGGATGGTCAGCATTCCCATTGATTTCGACGATACTGAAATGCAACAAAAAGCTAGAGAGTTAGTAACAGGAAAGTCAATTCGCGATGCTCTTTATTCTCTAGCATTTAGATATAGCAGCCTAATTAGTAACCTTGATGATTTAAAAGAAGAGGCGGAGCAGGATACGGAGTCATACAAACTTCGAGATTGCATCCCAACTGCTCTCATAGATGAGGAAGGAAAAACAAAAGCTATTAGTGGAAATGGTGAAGATAGCATAGAACATAAAATGTTCAGAATTGCAAACTTTTACCAGGGCTGGTATGGACTAAACCTTATTACCCCTGCTTGTAAGCAAATTTGCTCTGAGCATGATACGAGATTAGATGACTTATCTTTCATTGTTGATGAAAATCCCTTCATTCCTCAAGGACGTGAACCTCTCTATGCTAGAGGCTTGCTTGCTGGCTTACAGGGAGATCTCGTGATTGCAGCATCTCTATTGATCCCACAATTGGAAAACTCCTTACGTCATCTTTTGAAGCAGCACGGTTTTATTGCTTCTAAGCCTGATGTGATTCAAGATGATTATCTTCTTAACAAAGTTTTGTATTCTCCTGATTTAAAAGAGGTTCTAACTGAAGACATTATTTTTATCATAAAAGGTCTATTGGTTGAACGTATGGGTGCTAATATCAGGAACGAGATTTGCCATGGTTTGTTTGATTACAGTCAATTTTTTCAACCCCAAATTACATATATTTGGTGGCTCACACTTTACCTATGCCTTTATGCAAAGCTACAGGCAATGGATAGTTGAATTAGAGAGACGCAGTCACTTGTAAGCTTTTTAGTTCACCTGCTTAATCTCAGGAATATGTTCGCTAGATGGAACTAAACCCACCCCGATCCAATTGTGATTTTGATTCAACTTAGAACTCCCCCATCTCCCTTGCATGACAAATCATTGACAGCGATCGCAGACTCCATGCACCGTCATCTCATAGCTTTCACCCTGCATACCCGAAGGTAGGCGGTTCAAGTCAACGCTTTCAAATGTATCCCAAGGAATATCTTTAATCGCACCGCAACAGCGACAACGAAAATGATGGTGGCGATCGACATTCGCATCGTAACGACAGACACCTTCCTCTAATAAAACTTCCCGCACCAGTCCCACTTCCCGCAGGGCTTGTAGCGCACTGTATACCGTCGCCTGGGAAGATGTTGGCGCTTGCTGATTGAGATCGCTGAGGATTTGATCTGCTGTCGGGTGATCATAACGAGTCAGCAGATTGGCATAGACAGAAAATCGCTGTGGGGTCACTCTCAACCCCTTGGATTTCAAGACTTTAATCAGGTTTTCTGCTTGCTGCTGCATGACATTTAACCGTTTTCATTAGCAGTTCCTTTATTATAACACTCTTTTGTTAGGAGTTATACTTGTCTAGCAGCTAGACTGAAAAATAAGTATTTATTACTATTGACTCATTCTTAAATCAGAATTATTCTGAGTTATAGTGAGATATAGCTAAAGCAAACAAAAATCTAGTCGTCTGTAAAACGAGGTAAATATGGCTGTTATTGATCGTGTACCCGACGCTGTGTTCAAGACTCGCGTGCGTGATGAGTCTGTAGGGGGTTCAAATCCCTACCGTTGGCAAGATCGGACAACGCAGGAAATCTTTGGTGGCAAAAAAGTTGTTGTATTTTCCTTACCGGGTGCGTTTACACCCACCTGTTCGTCCAACCACCTGCCTCGCTATGAAGAACTCTATGATGAGTTCAAGGCACAGGGTATCGATGAAATCATTTGCCTGTCGGTGAATGATGCGTTTGTTATGTTCCAGTGGGGTAAGCAGCAAGGTGCACAGAAAGTGTTCTTGCTCCCCGATGGTAACGGCGAGTTTACCCGCAAGATGGGAATGCTAGTCGATAAGTCCAACCTCGGTTTCGGAATGCGTTCCTGGCGCTATTCGATGCTGGTGAACGACGGTAAGATTGAAAAATTCTTTGCAGAACCGGGTTATAGTGACAACTGCCCGGATGACCCCTTTGAAGTCTCCGATGCAGATACGATGCTTGCTTCCCTGAAGGGACAAGAACCCGCAGGTGTCTCTGAGCCGCGTCTGGCATTTGTTGGTTAATTTAACGACGATCACTATTTGTGGGGGCACGACATGTCGTGCCCCTACCGTTTGTGTGTGATGATGTTGGATGTCTTCTCACGTTGCCAGCCGACACCCGATTCCACTACCTAAATAACTCAAAGACTTGTCGGCAGAACTGTTTAAGCTTGTCATTCACCTCCGGCGCAGGCTGATAATTACCGACACATTGCCAGTTTTCAACCGTCGAAAGTCGCCACGCTTCTCCTTGATGATTAAATCCTGCGGCGTCTAAGCCAATCAAGCGATGAGACTTGTCTAAGGGATCTTGGTAAAACCGAATTTGTAGTAAAATACTGCGGCTTTGTAACTTTCTACTCCACCCAGGAAAGTGAAAACCGATATCGATTGAGTCGGGATCAACGAGATTTCGGGTATCTGGGTCATTTTGCCAGGGCTTCAAGTCCGCCTTGGCGTCAGGGAACTGGGACTTAAACAAGTTGACGATGGCGGCAATTTTTGTGGTTACCTCTAAACCCTTGGCTTGTTCGGCAGCATTCATGACTAAATCTCCTATGGTTAACGCTTATTTACAAGGTTGCTTAATTATTTATTACAATTAGCGAATCTGTTGGCTATCTGTTTAGCAGACAGAGGATATGTTGTGATTTGTTGACAATTCCCGGAGATGGGAAATTACCAGGAAAACTTGCTCAAACGTCTACAGGGCGGTAAGCTCAAAGCACGGTCAAGGTGTAGGAAATAACAGTGTCCATTCAGGAAAAGTCCATTCAGGTCGGGTCGCTCCAGTGGTTTTATCGGGAAGCCACTCCGGTTAATCCCAGCACACAACCCCCTGTACTACTACTTCATGGTTTGCCATCCCAGAGTTACTCATGGTCAGCGCTGATGCCCGATTTAGCCGAAAAAGGATTCCGTGCGATCGCGCCAGACTGGATTGGTGCGGGTTTCTCCGCTAAACCAGACCGTCGAGAGTTTGCCTATACGCCAGATGCCTTTATTAAAGCCTTAGCAGAATTTATCCAACATCTGCAAATCGAGCGATTTTATCTGGTTGTCCAAGGGTTTCTGGGTTCAGTGGGACTCCAATACGCTTTACGTTACCCCGATCAGATTGAACGGTTAGCGATTCTCAACACCCCTGTCTCATCAGCGACTCAGTTACCTTGGAAGATCAAGCAATTGGGCTTACCCTTTATCGGCGATATGTTGACCCAAGACCCCTTGTTGGTCGATCGCACCTTAGAAGGCGGTAGTGGCTACCGGGTGTCTGATAAAGATTTAGACGTATATCGCCGTCCCTTTCTCAGCAGTTCTGATGCAGGGCGAAGTTTACTAATGACGGTTAAAAACCTGCAACTTAAATCATCTATGGCAGAAATCGAAGCTGGGTTTCGCAACTGGAATCAACCCACATTGATTCTTTGGGGGATAAAAGATCCGTGGCTTCCCTTAGTTCAAGTCCAAGAATTTGCCAAAATGCTTCAGAATGTCGAATTGGTAGAATTAGAAGAAGCCGGACATTATCCCCAAGACCATTGGTCAGAGAATGTGAGTAACAACTTGCTGCTATTTCTACGCCGTCAAGCGGTGTAAGCAGGGGAATTGGGGAAGCAGGGGAAGCTGGGGAAAGCAATTTAGAGACGTAGCATGCTACGTCTGGGAACTGGGGGAGAAAAAATTAAATTAGACAGGACTTACGCAGACACACCACAGATGGGGGTAAAGGTGCGTTACGCTTCGCTAACACACGATGGCGGGCTGATCTACATAAAATGGTGAATTAGAATTGTAGGGGCGCACCGACGTGCGCCCATTTTAACAGTAAAATCTATTCCACAATTTTAGCTGTGTCAGTCCACTATACCCAATTTAAATGCGTGACCGCTGATTGTTGTTATAACCTCCGTAAATCTACTGAAATGCATCAATTGGGGTTAAGTTGATATCCGTAAAATTACCCTGGAATGGCTAAAAAATAAACAGCTAGGATACAAGAACGAACTAGCTGAGCATCTGCCAGAACCTTATGGCTAAAATTTTAGTAATTGAAGACGAATTATCCGTTCGAGACAATATTCTAGAGTTGCTCGAAGCCAACAATTTTCAGGTCACTGAGTCAGACAATGGATTAGCAGGTATTCAACTCGCGACCCAACAATTACCCGATTTAATTGTTTGTGATGTGATGATGCCAGAATTAGATGGCTACGAGGTGTTAACCGCCTTGCGCTCTAATCCAGCCACACAGACAATTCCCTTCATCTTCCTCACCGCCAAAGCCAGCCGAGATGACTGGCGACAGGGTATGGAACTCGGTTCTGATGACTATCTGACCAAACCGTTTACTGCTAAAGAACTGCTGAGCGCGATCGCGACTCGTTTGTCAAAGCAGATGGCAATTCAGCAGCAGTCTGAAGCCAAGTTGGATGAGCTACGCAGTAATATCACCTCGGCTTTACCCAGAGAACTGCAAACTCCCCTCAATAGTATCGTAGGCACATCACAGACACTGCTGGCGGACTATATTGAAGCCGCACCTGTCAGATCGATGATCGAAGATATTCAAGCGTCTGGACAGCAATTATCTCGGTCGATTCAAAACTTTTTACTTTATGCTGAATTAGAATTAGCCGAAACCTCCAGTGAACGGCGTCGAACCTTTCAAACCTATCAAACTCGATTTTCATCAGCAATTATTTCCACTCAAGCAATTGCCAAGGCGCGAGAGTTTAATCGCGAATCTGACTTACTCCTAAATTTCGGCGCAAAGCTACTCATAACCTGACTCAATTGTCTCTAAGAATGACTAGCTGTGGGGTTAGCTACATACTTAAAGTCGGGGGCAGAATTCCACGGCTTATCACCTTGTTGAGGGTTGCCGTCTGACTCTGTTGATAAGTTGTAGTACAGATCAACAGTGCTATCAGGTTCGATATTGCCAAACATGGGATCAGTGAGCTTATCCATAGAATCTAATGCATTCATAAACATCTTAGTGTGGGCAATTTCGCGGGTGAGTAGGTGTACTAGCGTCTCTTTTGTCCCCGGATCAGGTGCTAATTTAATGAGGGATTCGTAGGTTTGACGAGCGCCTGCTTCTGCGCCTATATTTGCTCGTAAGTCGCGGACAATATCGCCACCTTCATTAATATAGGTAGCCGTCCAAGCAGAGCCTTGACTATCTAAGAAATGAGGACCCATTCCCCGTACTGCAAATAGTGTACTTTTATACGCATCAGTCTGGTCAACATTTTTGGTGTGAGATTCAATTAGTTTGCCAATCATCTCTAAATGGCTAAATTCCTCAACTGCGATATCTTGCAGCATATTCCGAATGGAGGGATTTTCACAGTGAAAAGACTGCACCCAGTACTGTAGAGCAGCGGTGAGTTCACCTGTAGCACCACCGAATTGTTCTAACAAGAGTTGGGCAAATTTGGGATGTGCTGTCTCGATATTAACGGGTTGAATGGTTTCCTTTTTGTGGAAAAACATAATTTTTTTTGAGTATGGCTATAGAGGCAAAACCTGCCTGCCCAGTTATCAATCAACTGAGCTTAAATACCACGGTAATCAAGAAAAATTAATCCTACCTTAACCTAAAGATAGAAACTACTGTAGAGATTGTTTTGAATTGACTCAACCGTATACCTAAAAAAATATGCCTTAAGCAATAGACATCCTCCATCTGACTCGAATTAATCGTCTGGCTTAGGTGGACACTTCAGTCAGAAAATAGGCTTTTATCAGATGTCTGTAGTAACCTACCCATAATGGGTTCAGCGTGACGGAAATCAAGTGAGTCCTTACGCCTTAGCGGAATTTCTTCCTTTATCGCCTTGAATTGTTGTACTTTACTTTGTAGGGAGAAAGAACGACTCCCTAATGCAGCATGGCAGAAATAACTGACCAGCTCACTATCCCTCGTCCGCCACTCCCCTGCTGAACTTATGAGCCTGCGCCAGAAAACCCTACTCCTGATTGGTCTCACCCTTGCGGGTTTAATCGGTGTCCTCTACGCCAGTCTATCGCTGATATTAATTCGCAGTTTCGCCCAAATCGAGGAACAACATGCGTATCGTAATGTGCGACGGGTACAGGAGGCGTTATTCAATGAATTGGACAGTTTAGCGGTTTTAGCGGCTGATTATGGCGAGTGGGATGATACGTATGGGTTTATTGAAGATACTAATCGAAGCTACATTCAAGAGAATCTATCCGATACAAACCTGACAAATATTAACCTCAACTTAGTTTTATTCTTTAACCGCCAAGACAAGCTCGTTTTGGGTAAACATTTTAAGTTAGAGCAACAGCAAGAAACCCCGATTCCCACTCCCTTAATCCAACAACTGAATTCCGATAATGTTCTACTACAGCATCCAGATACCAGTAGTAGTATTACAGGGTTAATTCTCTTACCCCAGGGACCGTTAATGATTGCCTCAAATCCCATTCTTACCAACGAGGAAACTGGTCCAATGCGGGGGTCTTTGATTATGGGTCGTTACCTGAATGACCAGCGTGTTGAGGCGTTAGCGGAACTCACCCAACTTAATCTTAAGGTCTACCGACTCGATAATACCCAATTACCCGCTAAATTGGAGACTGTGCAGTCTAGCCTATCTGAACAGGAGTCCCAACCCAATCAGGCTCCCATCTTAATCCAGATTATAAGTCGGGAGGCGATCGCAGGCTATACTCTCCTCCGGGATATCTCAGGTCAACCTGCGTTACTGGTTCAAATCGACATCCCCCGAGAAATCTATCAACAAGGTCGCATTAGTCTACGTTATCTTATTTTATCCCTTTTGGGGTTAGGGATTGTTTTTAGTGTCGGTACTCTTTTCCTATTGGAAAAAATGGTACTATCTCGCCTAGCCAATCTGAGTAAAAATGTACAGCAAGTTGGCACGAGTAATGACCTCTCGCTGCGAGTTAGCGCCAAGGGAAATGATGAATTAACCCACCTAGCACAAACAATTAACTCGATGTTAGATGCTTTAGAGTCTTCTGCTAAAAACCTGGTAGCTGAACGAGAAAAGGCAGAAAATCTCCTCCTGAATATCTTGCCAGCATCTATTGCTGAACGGCTGCAAAAAGACTCAGATACGATTGCCGATAGTTTTGAAGAAGCCACAGTTCTCTTCTCTGATATTGTGGACTTTACTCGCCTATCCGGAGAAATCTCACCCACCGAACTGGTGAATCTGCTAAATGAAATTTTCTCACGATTTGACCGTTTAGTGGAACAGCATGGATTAGAAAAAATTAAAACCATTGGCGATTCCTATATGGTTGTTGGCGGATTACCTTTACCGCGTCAGGATCACGCTGAAGCCGTCGCCGAATTTGCCCTAGATATGCAACAGGAAATTGATGCGGTTAATGCCCAACAAGGACACGCTTTCATGATGCGTATTGGTATTCATAGTGGTCCGGTGGTAGCTGGAGTTATTGGGTTGAAAAAGTTTATTTATGATTTGTGGGGCGATACAGTTAATACGGCTAGTCGTATGGAATCCCATGGTCTTCCCGGTTATATTCAAGTTTCTGATGCCACCTATGAACATTTAAAGGATAAATACGTTTTTCAAGAACGCGGTTCAATTTCCGTCAAAGGGAAGGGAGAAATGACGACATACTTTCTCCAAGAACGTAAGACAGAATAAATCGGATAATTCGGTTGAGTCGAAGCATGAAAACCAACTGTAGGGGCGGGTTTAGCCATTTAATTGTGATATCTACCGATAACCTTTCAACAAAACCCGCCCTTCATCAAGGTTAAAGATGTCTAGTAAATAACCAATGACAAATGACAAATGACAAATGACCAAATTAATCAGCCATCAACAACCAAAATCCGGTATACGTCATTCCCGAATCATCCGGTTGCACCAACAAAAAATGCAATCCCTGACTCGTTTGCTTACGCTGTTCATACAACCTCGCCGCCGCCGCGACTTCTTCATCCTCAAAGGTTGCCATTACCCAGCGTTCCACTAATCCCGCCTCTAAAATTAACCCATCTGGCGCACCTGGGATATAATTAAGCGTTACAGGTTGCACCGCTTGCAGCCAACGCGCTAAGGGCATCGATTGACGCCCCCCATCAATCACAACGCCGGGAACAGCTACGGTTGAGGCTAAACCTAACTGGAGAGGTAAGAGTTGATTGGGCAGATGTAAAATCGGAATCGGGCGTTGGGCAAACCCCTCCTCAATATCCCCTGCGGGAATACTAGCAAATCGCCAGCGATCGCCCCAGAGATTTTCCGGTAAGGGTACGGGTGGCGGTTTGTCTAAGCTAAGGGGGTTGTACGCTTCCCCGGTGTAATTCTGGTGTTGTGGATACTCTAACGTTCTTTCCTGTAATCGTTGCTTCAGGGCGGGAGTGCGTCGTGTGGCTTCTACCTTCACTCCCAATTGTTCTCCCACCTCCTGGAATAAATTGAACGACTGGGGGCGAAAGACGTGAATCGCATCCGGTAATCCTGTCTTCGCCGCCGCGACTTGCACCTGCGACAGCAACCAATCACGGGTTACGTCTGGCTGAGGACAGAATGATTCATAGATAACATTGCCTGTAGGGTCACAAATTAATAGTTCCCATAAGACTTGTCCCGTTTCATTTTGCAGAGGACGCCGATAAAAATCTGCTTGCCAAACATTCATGGATAAATACGATTACACCGAGTAATGAAAGTGCTTCCCCTCAGGAAAACACTCCTGTAAAGGATAACCACATCCTAGCTAAATTGATTCTTGAAATCCAGCAAACGCCAGCAGAATATTTGCCGAATTTACTCCAAATCGTGCGCTTATTTCGCGAAAGCGTCACACTGAAGCCAGTTCCCTCGGATGATTTGGAACAAAACGCTACACCGAAAACTCTCGAAGCTAACCGACTTGATCAAATGAAATCAATTAACGGTAAAATCACTACATTTCATGCCAAGCAAGCCCTTTCCCAGTATTCAAACTAACCAATAATTTTAATACGAAATCTACCCCGCTCGGTTAATGAGAGGGTGGGTTTTGTTGTTCATTTATCGGTGGGGAGGGCGGGTTTTGTTGTTTCCTTAGTGGTGAATATCTGAATTTAGTCCCTAAACCCGCCCCTACCTGATTTGGATGCGATCGCCTCCTCTCATCCTCCAATAACTGCTTTTTGCGCCGTTGCTAAAGAAACAGATACCGTTTCCTCATCCGGTTGCGGGTCAAACACCACGACAAAGGACGCATGGGGTATAAGCTGACGTAGACACCGCAAGTGACCGTCCGCATCAGACCGACTACGGAACCGACCCACGATAGTTCGCTGCATATTGGGTCGGAGTTGAGCGATCGCCCAAGGAGTTAGTCTTTGGTGATTTGATTGGAATTGTATGGCATGATTAGATAGTTCGTAAGGAACAAAGGAAAGGGCGTTAGTTAGTCTCTTGGCGGGGATGTACTAACGCCTGTCTATCATGATTAAAGTGCAAATCCTTCATTGTTGTCAATACTTAGCGCTAAGAGTTAACGATGAGTTGAGCGGAATCTTCGGTCAGCTATGGATCTGAGAGTCTTGAGAGAACGCGCAGGGTTGAGAATCTCAGATGTAGCGCGTGAAATAAAGAGTGCCGAATCTTCAATCCGCAACTGGGAAAAGGGGAGAACAACGCCCAAGATGGAAGTTTGGCAAGTATTCCGCTTGCGTGACTTGTATCAATGCACTGAAGAAGAGTTAGTGGATGCAGTCAGCGAGTCGATGCGAGAAGAAACACAGCCTTGATTTTCATCTTTGTGCGATCGCACATCATAGAGATGCTTACCCACCTCAGTGATTGTTAAGGTAGGGTATAAGTCCCTAGTGCAAGAAGGCAGAAGGCAGGAGGCAGAAGGCAGAAGGGCAGAAAGCTTATACCGTAAGACTTTGCACCTTTTTAAACTGGAGAGTTACTTCCGCCGCGCTGGTCTAGACATAAATATAAGGAGGAAACTATGTCTGAACAAGAGTTAAGTCGTGTAACCAATACAACAAGTACCAAGAATGATTTCCCAGAGGATGACCATCTCTTAGCTAAGTTGATCCTGGAAATCCAGCAAACACCGGAGGAATATCTACCAAACCTACTGCAAATCGTGCGCTTATTTCGCGAAAGTGTGACAAGCAAGCCAGTGCGATCGCAGGCTTCGGTCAAAGCGATAGATGAAATCAAGAATCCTGAGCCAGTAAAGAAATCAATACGGCAAATTGCCCTAAGTGAATTGCTTAGACAATGGGAAGAAGAGGGAGATGAACAGGAACAAACAGAAACGGCTGAAATCCTCCGTAAGGCACTAGAAGAAGATCCAATCACTATCTAAAACCATTCTATGAGCAGGGTAATATTACTCGATTCTGGTCCTTTAGGAATGGTGACAACTCCTAAAGCTAAACCTCCTATTTATCAGGAGTGCAAACGCTGGTTAAATTCTCTGGAACCCAAAGGCTACATAGTGATGTTACCGGAAATTGCTGATTATGAGGTGCGACGAGAATTGCTTCGCGCAGGTAAAGCGGCGGGGATTAGACGACTCAATCAACTTAAAGTTACGCTGACTTATTGTCCTATTACCACAGAAGTGATGCTCAAAGCTGCTGAATTTTGGGCGGAAGCACGCCAGAGAGGACAACCAACAGCAGATCCCAAAGCCCTTGATGGGGATGTGATTCTGGCGGCTCAGGCTACCTTAGTGGCAGACGAAGGAAATGAAGTTATAATTGCGACCACTAATGTAAAACATTTATCTCAGTTCGTTGATGCTCGCGAATGGCGACTCATCGAGTAGTACTCTTGTTCTGGACAAGTCATGGGAGACTCTATGGGAAGACTTGATGAGTCTTTACACTGCTGAAGGAAAGGATTTTTATTTTCTTGGACCAATCGTAACTCAATCAATACCTGGAACAGCCGAAGGAATATCTCCATTTATTGTTATAGATGGGCAACAACGTCTGACAACGCTTACACTCCTTTTAGCAGTCCAGACGACTTGATTACGTTAACACTCCGCGATCGCACTGAAGAAACTGCCGTACTTGCTGCACTGTTATATCCAATACCTGTTGCAGGGTAAGGGATTAAAAAAAACAAAGAAATAGATTTTCGTGAATTTATGGAGAATTATAGCAGTAGACACATCGATTAGGACAAAAACACTCCCTGGAGACGTTCCACCGGAACGTCTCTACGAATTTATAGTGTCCTAACTGTCTTGGCGGTTGCTATAGGTTCCCTGAGTCATTCCCCTCTCCGCAAAAATACGTATTTCTCCCCAAGCTAATTTTTGGCAAGGATAAGTATATGACGAATGACGAATGACGATTCAACCGCACTTGATATCCATTAATGCCGCTTTGACTCGTTCAAATTCCCGCTTCAGCCGCGACACCACCTCGGAAGCCGTGGTTAATTGTTCTTCTTGCGCCATTCTTTCTAAATTTTCGCAATATTCCGAAAACGGTATTGCCCCTAGAGACGCACTGCTTGACTTGAGGGTATGGGCTGATGCTTCTAGCCCGGTTGCATCTCCCTGAACAATGGCTGTCTCCATCCCTTGAATTAATGCTGGAGTTTCGGTTAAGAAAACCTGAATTAATTGAGCCAAACATGCTGATGCACCCTCTCCGAGAGTTTCTCGCAAGGCTTGTAGAACCTCTAAGTCGAGCGCCGCTTGATTCGTGGGTGTCTTCTCTTTTGGCTGAGACTGGTTTAAGACTCGCACCAATTCATCCACACGAATCGGCTTGCTGATATAATCATCCATACCAGCATTCAAACACTCTTGGCGATCGCTTTCCATGGCATTAGCTGTCATCGCAATAATTCGAGGACGGGTGGCAGCATCCCAGGTTTGGCAGATGCGTTGCGTGGCTTCCAAACCATCCATGTGCGGCATCTGAACATCCATAAATACCAGATCATAGGGTTGGCGATGCAAGGCTTCCAGAGCTTCAAGCCCGTCACCCACCACATCGGCTCGATAACCCATCCGCTGTAATAGCCGCACCGCTAACAGTTGATTCACCAGATTATCTTCCGCTACTAAAATGCGCCGGGGTAGTCGCAATGCCATTTGCGAGTCGAGTTTGACCCCCTGAGAACGGCGGGATTTAATCTTAGTTGGCACTCCCCCTAACGTTCGTACCAAAACACTGTACAGTTGAGACTGTTTAATCGGTTTATTTAGGAATGCCGCAAAATCAACCTGGGCAGCATTCAACTCCTTTTCTGGGATGCCAATGGAGGTGAGCATTATCAGGGGCAACTGTTGGCAATCAGGGCGCTGACGCAGGGTAGCGGCTAAACTCAAACCATCGACTTGCGGCATCTGCATATCCAGAATGGCTAAATCAAAGGGTGGCTCTTGCTCAATTAAGGCGATCGCATCTGTCGCTGAGGATGCTGTATCCGTTACCATAGACCAAGCCTCTGCTTGTCGGCTTAAAAAGTCCCGGTTCGTGGCGTTATCATCTATAATCAACAGCCGCTTCCCAGAGAGACAGGATGGAGAGTAAACTGTCTTCGCCACCGCACCCGCTACCGACTCAACCGTGATCATGAAATAGAAGGTTGAACCTGACTCAGACGGCTGTTCTGCCAATGGTTGCCAACCCGCAGGCGGATTACCCGCTACAGTACCGTGACTTTCCACCCACATCGTACCGCCCATCATCGTACTCAACTGTTTGCAAATCGCTAATCCTAACCCGGTTCCCCCGTATTTGCGGCTGGTGGAGGAATCCACTTGACTGAATGGTTTGAATAGGCGATGCATCCGCTTGGGTGTGATACCAATCCCTGTATCTTTAACTGCAAATTGAATGTGGTAACGATTGGAGTCTGGGTGAGAATCTGCCTCATTTTCTAATTTCCGCCCTGTCACCGAAGCCACTATTTCTCCGGCTGCGGTAAATTTAACCGCATTACTTAATAAATTCACTAAAATTTGGCGGACTCGTGTCACATCTCCCCTCACCTGATCAGGAATTGACGAGTCGAAGCGATAGCCTAACTCTAGTTTTTTCGCCGCCGCTTTCGCCGCCAGTAAATCCAGGGCGTCTTCCACACAGTCTCTGAGTGCAAAGGGCTGTTCTTCCAAATCCAACTTGCCCGACTCAATTTTGGAGAAGTCGAGAATATCGTTGATGATTGTCAGCAGCGTATCACTACTGTTGCGGATCGTTTCGGCAAAATGACGCTGATCTGGGGTAAGTTCGGTATCCAGAAGCAATCCCGTCATCCCGATTACACCATTCATCGGGGTGCGGATCTCGTGGCTCATCATTGCCAGGAATTCGCTTTTGGCTTTATTGGCTTTTTCGGCGGCTTGTCTGGCGTCTTGCAACATCCGATTTTGGTGTTCTAGGGCAGTTTGAGCTTGCTTTTGCTGAGTAATATCTTCAACGGAGCCTTCATAATAGAGTAATGTGCCGTTGCGATCGCGAACCGCCCGGGCATTTTCCATAATCCAAATCAGGCTTCCATCGCGCCGATAGACTTGAACTTCAAAGTGAGATACTGCTCCCTGTTGCTGCATTTGCTGGATAAACTCAGCGCGTCTGGAGGGATCAACGTAAAGCTGTTGTCCAATATCGGTAACCGAGGCGATTAACTCGGCGGGTGAGTTATAGCCATATATTCGGGCGAGGGCAGGATTCGCGCTAATATAATGCCCATCGGCTGTGGTTTGATAGATTCCCTCAACCGCATTCTCAAAAATACTGCGGTAATTTTTTTCCGCCTCCTGTAAGGCGTGCATCTGGCGTTCTAATTGAGCGACATTTAGCCGTAGCTCGAATTGAGCGATCGCTTGACGCCCCAAGGCTTCTAGGGCTTCTATCTGTTCTGTAGTCAACTGGCGCGGCACTTGGTCAATCACGCACAGGGTACCCAAGGGAAAACCATCAGGAGTGACCAGAGGAGTCCCAGCATAAAAACGGATGTTGGGTTCAGATGTGACTAACGGGTTCTGGGCGAACCGCTCATCGTCTAGGGCATTCGGAACCATTAACACCTGATCTGGGTTAAGAATCGCATGAGCGCAGAACGCCTGTTCTTTCGGTGTTTGGGTGGCATCTATACCCACCTTTGACTTAAACCACTGCCGAGTGGCATCGAGAAGGCTAATTAAAGCAATGGGAGTACCACAGATGTACGCCGCCATCTTGGTTAAATCGTCAAATGCCTGTTCTGGCAACGTATCGAGAATATGATATCGTTCAAGTGCTTTGAGTCTATCGGCTTCATTGCTAGGTAAGGGAGGCATCTGTATCGGGTTGAGAGTTGTATCATGTCTACCTATACAATCATTATCCCCTTTGACCTTGATGACTGTCTTCTGCCTGGTACCATCTTCGACTATAGCTTGAGGGTCTGCTGCATAAGTCTTGTGGTGGGGAGAGGCAACAGGCAATGGGCAATAGGCAATAGTAAAGCCTTGAATGTTCATTCATGCAAGTTACAGGGTTTAAGTGGGTGGACGGGAACAGGGAACAGGGAACAGGGAACAGGGAACAGGGAACAGTAAAGGGTTGAGGGCGATTTGCTTGCACTTAATACAGTACTGTTTTCTTTTGTCCGACTACTTAGGTTCAGGTAATTATAACTTCTATAAAGCATTAAGATAATCTAATTTTTAACAAGGAAAAGTCATCAGCCAAGGCACTATTATAGCTTAAGGCTTGGATATAATTAAAAACTTGCGTCAGAGTGTTATTGGTAGAGAATCGGGTAATTTCCAAGAGTTCCGTAAAGGCATTAAGTCCCAAGATTTTGCCGTTGTCTTGATGAATCTCATAAACGCCATCACTAAATAAATAGAGTGTACTATCGGGTTTAATTTCACATAAATTATCATCAAAGTCAGCGTCGGGAAGCATACCAATGGGAATACTCATCGCTTCTAACCGTTGTATGGGAGTTGAAGCATCAGCCAGCAAAAGAGCGGGTGGATGTCCGGCACAAGCATAAACTAAGGTGCGATTAGTCCGGTTATAAACGCCATACCAAATGGTGAAATAGTCATCTCCGGTGTCACCCATCTGAAAGATGGTATTGAGTGCCGTGAGAACCGCGCTGGGTTGGTAAAAATTGGTGTTGGCTAGAGATTGCGATCGCAGAATATTTAGCACTGATACCGATAACAGGGCGGACTTCACCCCATGTCCGGCGACATCCAACAGATACATGACTAAATGCTCAGAATCTAGCCAATAATAATCAAAGGCATCACCCCCTAACTGCAACGAGGGAACAAACTGCTGTTCAATGGTGACAACCGATTCAGTTATGGGACGCGGTAAGAGCGATCGCACGTAGTCGGCGGCTTGATTTAATTCCTGTTGCAATATCTGATTTTGACGCTGTAATTCTTCCTCGGCTTGCTTGCGTTCAGTAATATCATTGAGTGTGCCGGAAATTCCTCTGAGAGTCCCATTTTCATTTAAGAGTAGGCGGGCATACACTTCAATATAGGCTACTGTCCCATTTTTTGATAAATAGCGAACTTGGTAACAGCAATCTGGCGTTTGAGGGGTGAGATCTTGTTCGGCGGCTTTATCTTTACCCACCTGTAAAGCGTTAACTGAATAGGATTGAAGTAGATGGTGGAAATGTGCCTCATGATCGTGACGATCATCGGGATGAATAAAGTCTACAAAGCGCTTACCAAGACTTTCGGCGATAGAAAATCCTGTAATTTCTGTCCACGCGGGGTTAAGAAAGGTTAATTGTCGTTCAGCATTCATTTGGAAAATCACTTCTTTCAGGTTTTCCACCACAGAACGATATTGTTTCTCGCTTTTGCGTAACGCCTTCTCCGCCCAACTCGCTTCCAGCAGACGACGCACCCGTCGCCGCAACACGGGGGCGTGAATCGGTTTAGTCACATAATCCACCGCACCCGCTTCAAATGCCCGATCCACCGAGGTTTGGTCATCCAATCCCGTAATCATTAAAATAGGAGTGCGATCGCTACCCATCAAGGCTTGCAGTTTGCGGCAACAGGTAAAACCATTCATCCCTGGCATCATGGCATCAAGCAGTACCATATCCGGTTGTAGCTGGGCGTAAGTCGCAAGACATTGTTCTCCATTCTCTACTTCTTCGACTCTGTAACCCTCTTTTTCGATGATGTGACGCAGCATGATCCGCGTAAATCGGTCATCATCAACGATAAGAATCAAGGCAGAATTTGAGTGAATTGAGTGACTCATGCGATTAGGTTAAATATTAATCAGTTTAATTATCAGTAATGCTGATGTGCCAGTGGTTTCCCACTGTACGTCAGTGTCATTCCGTTAATTGTGGACTCGACACTGCCCCAGACACCAGCGAAGAATTACGGTATTTCTTTGAAGTCACCAAAACTTTATCCTAGAATTCACGTATTGACAAAAATATTAAAATGTGTTTTAGGGAGTGCTTTTCACGGTATGTGGTACAACGTGAGTTTGTAGGGGCGGGTTTCACGACTATCTTTTTGGTTGCACCTAGATATGACTAAACCCGCCCCAACTCAGGTTTCTACACTTCTCGTGAAAACTTAGAACAAAAGCAGGTTCACTCAGTAAATTTACGGATTAGATTGCCTTCCCTTCATCAAATATTCATAGTTTTCCCGGATGTAAGAGACAGTCATGACTGACTAAGATGTTTATCGTTCAGGAGTTAGTCATGAGCGTAAACGGATTCAATTATGGTTTAGAGTTTTTGCTCTTCCTGCGAAATGTAGGTAGGATGCGCTGGCATTACCGAAGGATTTTTATCTGGACTGTCGGGTTCTGGATATTGAGTGTTTGTCGATTACAGGCAATTAGTCAAACTGCTTTTAATCAGGTAGATTCTATGCCATTTTCGGATAATCTGGCTGAATTGGATAGGAGGATAACGAAAATGCAGGTTATGTCTAAGTCTGGAAAAAAAGAGAACTTGCAGTTACAACCAACTCATGAGAGTTCGCCAATCTCTAGATCTGTTATTTTCTCATCTTTAGAACCAACACTGTCCCCATCTTTGCCAGAGATAACCTTAAATGGTTCTGTAGCGTCATCGACAGTAAAACCCGTTAAAACGGATAGTCCTTTGACTGAAGCGTCTTTGACTGAACTGCATTATTACTCTGATCAATTTCCTCTGTTGATGGCTGCACCAGACAACTTTAATCCAGGGTTACGATTACCGCCGGAATCTCCAGAGTTGCCATCCCAACCGAGTTCAGTTTCGTCTTCGGCTGAGTCGATTGTTTTAGAAGGTTTAACGACTGATTTTCGCTATGACCATGATAACTTTGACCAACGGAATCTCTTTGTTGAAGAAACCGCTCAATTTCGTTTACGGAATGGGAATATCGTCCGATTTAAAACAGGATTTAATTCCTTCGAGCATCCTGATGTTGATTCCGTGACCAATATCCCAATTCAAGTGGGTTGGGAAGGGAAAATTGACCAAGTAACAGTGGAGGTTGCTGGAGGGGTTGATTGGTTTGACCGTTTGCCAACGGCGCTGAATTTGAGCGCTAGGGTGGAAGCGCCTATTGCGGTTAAGGTGAGTCCGACGGGAGAGTTAGAATCGGGAATTTTTCCCGCCTTTATCGTCGAACAAGCGCCCTATAAGTTTAATGCTGAAACGCTGGATAATCAAATCACGGCTTGGCGATTTGGTCCCAACGTATATTGGCAGATTGCCCCAAATACTAGCTTTTTTACCTTGCTGAGAGTGGGGCTTTATAACGATGGGAATCAAGAGTGGCAATCCTTTAGTCGGCTAGAACAGAAAATCGGTCAGTTTTATCTGGCGGCTAATCTGTTTACCTGGAGTTATCAAGAGGATTTAGAGACGCAAAATGGTTATTTTTCACCGCCGGATTTTCTGGTTTATAATGCCGAGATTGGTTGGGAGGGGGATGTCTTTGATTTTCTGAGTTGTCGGTTAGCAGCAACAGTAGGACGCCAGCGATTAGATGGAGAATTTGATAATGCTAATGGGTATGAAGCCCGTTGTACAGCTCAGATTTCGCCCAATGTAGAGGCATTTGTCATTGGTCATTTGTCATTGGTCATTTGTCATTGGTAAAAGTTTGAGTATTATTGACTAAATTTGATTCAGTTTGGTTTATTTTCACCAGTCTAATTATGACTGAGTTAGATGTCAATAAATCGATTTATTTAGGAGAATCATGAGTATTAACTTTGAGCCACCGCCAAGAAAAATATCTCTTGTTGTTTGTGCTGGAGGAATTGCCACAGCTATCGCCGCGATCGCGAGTTTGGAATCTCTGTCAAATCAGCCGAATATCTCGTCTATGCCATCGCCAGAAGCCTCGGTTTCTCAAGTCGTTACCCCTAAGACTAAGGAAAACCCTAAGTTGGCAAAACTTGATGATGAATCGGTAAAATTGCCCGGTACTCCTGTCACCTCTGCTGAACTCAAAGCGGCGGAACGTTCGGTTATTTCCCCTAGTGCAGGTACATTAACCCCAGCGGAAATGGCAATGGCTGAACAAGCCTGGAAGTATTTTGAACAAAACTGGAATGATCAAACCGGATTGGTGAATTCTGCTGATGGATTTGCCTCAGTAACAATGTGGGATCAAGGGGCGGCAATTGCGGCATTAGTGAGTGCTAAAGAACTGGAGATTATCCCAGAGTCCGAATTTAAGACTAAGATGAGTCGCCTGTTGAAAACACTGGCAACGATGCCGCTTTATAACGACGAATTGCCGAATAAAGTCTATAATTCTAAAACATTAATGCCTGTTAATTATGGTCAACTGGACAAGAAAGAGGAAATCGGTTGGTCAGCCATTGATTTGGGGCGATTGGCGTTATGGCTGAAGATTGTCGGCGCGAAATATCCAGAGTTTAAATCAGCAACGGAAGCCGTTTGGGATCATTGGCAGGTTGATCGGTTGACAGAAAATAAGCAGATGTATGGCACTAGCGTTGTTAATGGCAAAGAGCAATATAATCAGGAAGGGCGCTTGGGTTATGAAAATTATGCAGCTTACGGTTTGAAGTTGTGGAATTTGAATGTTAAAAAGGCGTTGGATTTTGCCGAAAATGTGGCATTTGTGGATCTTTATGGTCAAGGGGTTCCTTATGACAAGCGAGATTATGAAACGTCGGAAGCGAATAACTATGTCCTCAGCGAACCCTATATTTTAGATGGGATTGAAACCGGGTTTAAGGCTTTGCCGAAAGCTTATGCGGATCGACTTTTAGCGGCACAAGAATCCCGGTACAATGCCACGAATCAATTAACGGCGGTAACTGAAGATAATTTGGATCGTCCGCCTTATTTTGTCTATGGCACTTTGTTTGCGAATGGGGAAGCCTGGGCAACGATTACTGATACTCGCGAAAATCATGATAATTTGCGCTTTATCAGCACCAAAGCGGCGCTGGGTTGGCACGTTCTTTACAATACGGAGTACACCAATAAGTTATTTGAGTTTGTCCAAGATAATCTCAAAGCGGATAAGGGATGGTACAACGGATTTTATGAGTCGTTAGATGAACCGAATAAATCCCTGACGGCAAATAATAATGGTGTGATCCTGGAACTGTTTCTTTACAAAAAAGTTGGCGAACCGCTGATCGAATGGGCAGGGGTGAGGGAATAAGTAGATTGAAGAGTATCTACTAAAATAGTTTATGATTTAGCCAACATCTCAAGACCTCTTGGGTCAAGCCGCTTTCCGGCGTTTTCTCGGAACGGGCTAGGCATTGGCTGCTCGGAGAATCACCCAGAATTCTTGAGGAAATCGGCTCCGGTCATCACATTATCAGGCAACTGAGGCGGCATCATGGAGTATAAACCCGTACAAAAGAAAAATTCGTCCTGGACTCCAACCACAGTACAGAAAAAGGGTAAAAGTCCAGGTAAATTGGGACATTTTTCGATTCAACCCAAGCTACACCATACATCTGCTCCATCCCAAGAAATCGGGGAATATTCCAGAGATTCAGCGGATAGACTCACCGCCAATGTGATGCGAGGACTCCAAGCCAAGGAACAGGAGCAAGCCGAATCTTCAACAGGAAAGCGTAAATCTGAATCACCCTGGGCACCAGGGTTTGATGCTGCCTCACCCATAACACAAACCCCTGCTTCCCAAATAAGAGCAGCTTTTACCCCAGTATCAGAGAACCCGATTCAACGCCAATGTGCTGATAGTTCAGCATCAGTTCAGCGTCAGTTGGACACCAATCACCCCCATCACCCCCATCAGATCTGGCAGAGAGCGCAGTTCATTAAACCTGTGGTGCAAAAGCAAATTGATCCGCGTGTGCAAATGCGCCAGATGATACAACGGGCAGATCAAATGGCGAAAAATCAAGCGTCTTTTGATTTAGAGAGTCGTTTGAATGCTTCTAAGGATGGTAGTTCTCCTTTAGCGCCGGAGGTGATCCGGTTTATGGAGCCGCGCTTTGGGGCAGATTTTCGTGGAGTGCGGGTGCATACGGGTGGTGAAGCGATGCAGATGAATCAGGAGTTAGGCGAGTACGGAGAAAGTCTCCTAACTCCCCAGGAGCGTAGTAGGGTTCAAGAGCTACTTTCTGGCATGAATGGCATCAATCGTAATGCAGCCTTATTCATTGCAGGAGCTTTCTATCAGTGGTTACGTAACAACGGGGAACTGGGGCGCTGGGTGTTAGAGGCAGTTTCTTTAGGTACTTCTAGCGTCAGCGAAGACTTAGAAGCAGTAGAAGAATCCCTTCCTAAGAGCGGGCCTTTTGAAATGGGTAGGACAGCCGGAGACCTCGCAGGCATCGTCACAGGAGTGTTAGAGATGATTGCTGGGGGCGGTGCAGTTGCAGGGGGAGGAAGTTTGTGTTTAACAGGAATAGGTTGTATTGCAGGCGCTCCTGCCACCGTGGTTGGGGGCGCTACAGTAGTACATGGAGGAAGTGTTGTTGTTGAAGCAACGGGCAATCTGGCTGAGGATTTAGCCGGGTTAGTTAGTCAGGTTTTTGCTATTAGTGGTGGACGCGGACGCCCACCAGAATTTCCAGGAGGCACACTTACTGAATCAGAATTTTTAAGCGCTGTCGAGGACTTCCTCGGTTCTGGTTATACTGAAGTTTCTCCAGGTCGCTACTTGTCTACAGATGGAATGAGACAGGTTCGCTTCGGTAGCCATGAAACTAGAGGACTAAAGCTACACGGACACTTTGAAGCGTATGATCGACCCGGCGGACGAGTAGTTGAAAATACAGTCGTGGATATAGTCCCCGATCCTTGATAGCCTTCTACACGAAAACTTAAATTATCAATGCCATGAGTAATTATCGCATACTTCAAAAGAGCATCTTGTCAACACAAAATCAACCTACGGAAAAAACACAGCATTTTAGAGGAGAGGAGAAAATTACTGTTCCCGATAGTCTGCAAATTGTCAAGTATCCTGACGACGTTGGATACTATCTTTTGTATCTTGACAAAGAAGGAAACGAGCTAACAGATACATACCATGACCAACTTGAGGATGCACTTGCTCAGGCAGAGTGGGAATTTTCTGTGAGTCTTGAACAATGGGAGATTCTTGAAGAAGATAACAATACATCGACTCAAACCGACCTTAATCACAAAGGTGATCACATCAAATCTGGGTCAGATCTTCTTGCCGAGAGATTGAGGAAAAAATTGAGGAATTCTTCGGGTTAATCTTATTCTTTAAAGGGTATTTTGTAGGGGAAAAGAAAGGAGTAAAATAACCAGAAAACAGAGCAAGTGGAGGAAAAACTGGAAAAATAAGTAAAGGATTTGGAGGTGAAGTAAAGGGTAGACAACAGAGGGAATTGGGAACAGCTTTTGCCCCAGTCTCAGAAAACCCGATTCAACGGCAATGTGCTGATTGTGCTAAAGAAGAGGAGGGACAGGCAACAGAAGCCGGGAAAGATTTAGAGTCAGGAGTAGAGACGCGCCATGGCGCGTCTCTACAGGTAATGTCAATGTCAGCGCCTCCTGATAGTTCAGCATCAGTTCAGCGTCAGTTGGACACCAATCACCCCCATCACCCCCATCAGATCTGGCAGAGAGCGCAGTTCATTAAACCTGTGGTGCAAAAGCAAATTGATCCGCGTGTGCAAATGGGGCAGATGGTAGGTCAAGTAGTACAATTTTATCCTGGTGATGGTATGGTGGCTCCAGGAGACTGTAGTTGGACCCGATATAGTGCCTTATTAGTAGCAGTAGAGTCAACTAAAAAAGTCACAGCTAAACTTGGTAAATGTCTTGACACCGACGACTGTGTAACCCTTGCGACCAAGATCACCGCCGTTACCGCAGAAATCGCCGCACGGACTGCGATAGCTACTACGTGTTTTAAGGGTGGAGATAAAAAACATCGTGATCAACTAGACCAAAAGAGGAACATGATGATGCGTTGCTATAGGTACTTCGATGATTCTAAATGTCCACAACAATTAGTACAAGCAATGGAGGAAGTAGTTGAACGCACTCGAAGGCTTGTCGAAGCCGGACTAACTATTGCTGCAATAGCTGCACTTATTGTCGCAATCATTGCACTTGGGAAAGCCATTCTTGCCGTAGGCGTGGCTGGCTCTATAGCAGCAGGGATTTTAGCGGTGATAGCGGCGCTTGAGTTAGCCCTACAGCAAATTCAACAAGCACACTAGACAATCTAGCAATGATATGCAAATACCTCCTAAAAAAGACCTCAAAGCATATTTTTTCGATGCCTTTGCTTCACGCCCTCGACCCCTAGATACTCAGATATTAGCACCGTTGCCTCGAGTGCAGTACGAACATAAAAAACTGGGTCAATTTTTGGCTGGGACAACCCCCAGAGAACTTACTGCTGAGGAGATGCGCTATGAGATAGGAGGTGACCTTGTCGTGCTAACTTCGGAGGCATTTCGGTATTTTCTACCTGCTTTCTTATCTGCTTCTATAAACTCATACCAATCCGCTGATTTCTTTGTGGATGTGCTTATAGGTACACTTACCAAACCATCTCGCCCGGATATTGTAGAAAGCTACGATTACCTTGCTCAACGTTCACCTGGTCTCCTAGATGAGATGCTGGAGTTGCTCAGGGAGCAGCAACTAGAATACTTCGATTCTGGAGAGCAACTAGCCCAGTTTCACGAGCGCTTCGACAGCTTGACTGTCGAGGAAGGAAAAGCAGTTCTGGCTTTCTTAGTTACTTTAAAGGAGTATTATAATAAGGACTTTCCTTTCGGAGAGTTGGATAAAGCTATTGATCGCCACTGGATACGCTATGAAACTTCGTAAAAGCTAGTTATCCCTGAAAAACCAAGCAAGCTCAGAAAAGGGGTATTTTGCAGGGGAAAAGAAAGGAGTGAAATAACCAGAAAACAGAGCAAGTAGAGGAAAAACTGGAAAAATGAGTAAAGGATTTGGAGGTGAAGTAAAGATTTAGAGGAAATTGGCATTCAAACGAAATTGACCCTTCGATCCTTCGGTACACTCAGGGCGTCGCTTCGCGGCAATTGAGCATGGCCGAACGTCCGAAGTCCTGTCGAAATTCAGGGTCAACCATAGGAGCGCCAGGAGATGCTTACGAACAAGAAGCTGACCGAGTAGAGACGCTTCTCGCATCGCGTCTCTACAGGTGATGTCAATGTCAGCCCCTGCGGATAGTTCAGCGTCAGTTGGAAACCAATAACCCTAAGCAGATAAGTACCGGGTTGGGCGCACTGATGAAAACCTATTACTATCGAAACGATCCCTTTGCCCTTACCCATTTCTCCGTAAATCTAACCAATTCCCCGATCCAGACCAAACGAATCTCCGTAGGTTTACGGTTTTCTTACTTCATTTTTTTGCGTCTAATAAAAAAAGAGTTAATCGGGGTTGACCTGAACGTGTTCTCATGTAATTATTCATCCTTATGCTACCCAAAGTTTCTCGCCCAATTGCCTTAAAACTAATTGCTTTATTCCTCATCGGAGCAATTTCTCCCTCACTATTGATTCATTCCCCCCAAACAGCATTCGCTCAACTGCCCATTTCTGCACCTGCTACCTGTGCGGAAATTACTGCCCCGCTAACAGCAGAGGAACAACTTTATGCCCAGACAGCTTGGCAGTATTTTCTCAATAACTATCAGCCAGAAACAGGATTCACCAACTCCAGCCATGACTACCCCTCCGGTACAATCTGGGATATGGGAAATTATTTAATGGCACTGAATTCAGCCCGCTGGTTAAATTTAATTGACCAGGGAGAGTTTGACTATCGCCTGAATCAGTTTTTAACGGGTTTGGAAACGTTGAGGTTATTTGAAGATAGCCTACCGAACAAGGTTTATAATACCGAAACTGGACAACTTGTTGATTATGCCAATACTCCCATCGAACGAGGAATTGGGTGGTCGGCGTTGGATATTGGTCGCGTATTAGCGGCATTTGATGTAATTCGGACTTGTCATCCCCAGTATGAAGATTGGTTGTCTAAAATTCTTCAGACGTGGGATATTGAGCGATCGCTTAACGATGGACACCTCTATGGGGCTACGGTTTTACCGGATAATCAAACTCTATTGGTGCAAGAAGGGCGTCTGGGTTATGAAGAATATGCGGCGAGAGGCTACGAACTTTGGGGCTTTAATGCGGCGAAGGCTGTCTCCTTTGAACCGTTTAAGTTGGTGGAGATTAATGGGGTGCAAATTCCTGTGGATACTCGCGATTACCAAACCACCAATGCCAATAACTATGTGGTAAGTGAGTCCTATATTTTAGATGGGATTGAATTTGGCTTCCAGGGAGATATTGCGGATTATGCGGCTAGGGTTTTAGAGGTGCAGAAACGTCGCTATGAACAAACTGGACAACTCACGGCGGTGACGGAGGATAATATTGATCAACCGCCCTATTTTCTCTACAATACGGTTTACGCCAATGGCGTTCCCTGGGCAACGATTACCGATCGCAACGAGTCTCACTCATCGCGCGGATTTAAACGGGGCTACGCTATGGGGATTAGGGGATTATCTCGCCGCCCTCCATGCCGCCCATACTCTAGATATTATCTCAGCAGCGGAATTTAGCGATCGCACTCGTCATTTGTTAGCCGCGTTGCAGCAGTTGCCCCTATTTGCCGGACAATTACCCCATCGAGGCTATGATACCCAATCCTTACACCCCATCGACTACGGCGGGAATCCCAGTGTCAAGGGTAGCACCAATCCCACGGCTGAGGGTTGATAACAGACAGCCAGTATGATACTATATGGTCATATTGGCTTAAATTTACTCATATTGGCGATATTCCTTTGAGAGAAGCCCTTAAGCGACTTGGATTACATAAAAACACGAAGCAGGAAGTAGGCAGATAATGGCAGCATTCCCTCTATACGCAACAGAGCCGGACAAAGGCTTTTTGATGTCGAAGCCTATCTGGGAGCAAGTGTTGGAAGCGCCACTGTT